>JAJFTU010000428.1 GCA_021372775.1 bacterium
CTCGGCAGCCTGCGCCTCGTGACCGACGCGACGGGCGCGGTCGTCGAGGCGCACGACTACTACCCGTTCGGCGGCGAGATGGGGCCGGTCGGCGCGTCGAGCCGGAGGAAGTTCACGGGGCACGAGCGGGACGAGGAGACCGGGCTGGACTACATGCTCGCGCGGTACTACCCCGCGTCGCTGGGGCGGTTCCTGAGCGTCGATCCGGGGTTCGACGTCCAACCGGAAGATCCTCAGAGCTGGAACCTGTACGGGTACGTGAGGAACAATCCGGTCAACGCGACGGATCCGGACGGCCGCCTCGCTGCACCGTGGCATTTCTTCATCTCGTTCTTTGCTGCGCGCAAGGAAGGCTTTTCAATACGTCAGTCGCTTCGCCTTGCATGGCAAAGCGTCAAAACGGACTTCAAACCAGGCTCGCAATCGACGCGCGCCTCGGATACGAATGTGCACGCGATGAAGGGGGAAAGGCCGGACGGGACTGTGCAAACGAACGCGGAGGCTCGGGAATGCACTGAACGATCGAAGCAGGAGAATATCAAGAAGAACACTGTCGAGTCTGTAGGCGACGCTCTTCACACGGCGGAAGACAGCGCCACTCCTCGTCACCGCGACCACGTTTGGAACGGAGTCGGCAAAGGCTTCCTGACGCACTTTGCTCACGACGTCCTCCCAGGCACCTCGACGATCAAAGAAGCATACGCCGCGAGTCGCGAAGTGATGAGAGCGGTGAGGGAGCAGAATGGACAGCCGAGGCTGCCCGAGGGGGGGGATCAGTGATGGCTCGACCGCTACGTGGGACTCTACTTCTGCTCGTTCTCGGAAGCGCGAGCATGGTAGCGGCGGCGGAAGGATCGAAGCCTTTGGCTACCGCACGATCCACCTATGGCATCACGGCGTTTAACATTTGCAGCCCAGATGACTACATAGTCTTGATCCGCCGAGCTGATCACCGCGTCATTGCATTGACCTTTCACGCGATCAAGAAGGGTGCCGAGGAGAACACAGGAACGGCGGAGTACTCGGTGTTTCTCCTCGACGATCAGAACCCACCGCGGGAGAAGAGGGGTAATGTGTCCGTGTTGGGCTGGTCGGGTTTTCGACCCCTGACGGTTACTCGGGGCAGGACATCCATACGACAATTCGGATTTCGGCTCCGCTACCGTTATCCATCGTGTATTGACATGTACGGAACACCGTACGAATTCGCCCCGACGCCTTGGACTAGAGTCGAAGATGTAGACATCAATGCCTTGTTTCTCCGCTGGTACCGCGGTCAGGAGAACAACGACTTCTCGATCGAGGTCGCTCCGTCAGAGCTAACTCATTCTCCCGAATCACCTGACCGATCGAATTAGGGGCCCTGGAGAGCCGCTGCGACGGTGAAGCGCGTCGGCAAGCCCGGCGAAGCGGGGCACGAGCGGGACGAGCAGGGAATTCTCGATCGAGAGCGCGCCGAACTGATAGAGAGCGAGGAGATCCGGCTGGCTGGATGCGCTATGAGGAAGGGCGGGGACGAATTCCTGAAGGAGCGGGACAAAGAGCGCGGGAAGACGGTGCAGGAGAGTTCACGATGATCCGGCTGCTCCTGCATCGTGTGGGGGCGGACCCACGATGCCGCAGTCGGAAGGGCGCCTTCATCTCGGAGCTGTTCTGGACGGACGTGAACCCGGGTCAGGTCTCGAAGCCGGATGGACGAAGGGCGCGGCCGCGAAGCCGCGCCCTCTTCATTTTCCGGAACGGCGCCGCGCGCGGCGCGGCTCTAGCCGAGCGGGTTGAACTTCGCCACGGCGTATCCGGCGGGGATCGCGTAGACGCCGCTCGGCGCGGCGGCCTCGTCGATCGAGACGATCTCCTGGCTCGTCGTCACCGTCTGCCCCGCGACGCTGGCCTTCGAGATCGTGAGGATCGGCATCCCCTCGAGCGCGCGCGTCGTCTTGGCGAGTTCGGCCATCGTCGGCAGCGCGTCCTGCATGCCGGCGAGCATGTCCCGGTACGCGCCGGCGGTGTCCGGCCGGACGTCGCTCGTCGTCCAGATCTCCTGCTCGGTGGTCACCATCGCGCTGGAGAGGGTGAGGACGTACTTGCGCGTCTTCCACGCGCCGATCTGCTTCGTCTCGCCGGTGTCCTTGACCGCGACGGACGGCTTGAGCTGCGTCAGCATCGCCTGGAGCTGCGCGGCCTCTTCGGGGCCGACGAGCTTGGCGAAGTCGATCGGGATGTCGATCGCGCCGCAGCTCTTCCGGCCCTTGTCGCAGAGGTACATCTTCTTCGCGGCGGGCAGGATCAGCAGCACGCTCTCGTCGTCCTCGGCGCGCAGGCCGTCCTTGCCGATCCACGTCGTCTTCGCGCCGTCCTGCGCCGGCTGCCCCATGAACGCGTCGCGGTGCTGCCGGGCGACGATCTTCGTGTCGGCGTGCGCGGCGCCGGCGGCGCCGGCGAGCGCGAGGAGGAAGGCGAGGGCGAGGCGGGCGGTCTTCATGCGGGAACTCCTTGTCGTCGGCGCCGGTCGCGCCGGTCGTGGCGATCGCGGCGGTCGTGCCGATGTCGCGGCTGTCGCGCCGCGTCAGTGGCGACGCCGCGGCGCACGCGCCGGGGGCTCGGCGCGCGGAGATTACGCCCGCCGCGCGTCCGCCGCGAAGAGACGCGCCGCGGCGCGGCGGTCCAGCTTTCCGACGGCGTTGTGCGGCAGTTCGGCGGCGACGGCGAAGGCGCGGGGCCGCTCGTGCGGCGCGAGCGCGGCGGCGGCCCGTTCCGCGGCGGCGACCGCCGCCTCGCCCGCGTCGGCGTGCGTCGCCTCGGCCGCGTCGGCGACGCGCGGCACGAGCGCGGCGGCGACGATCTGGCCGAACACCGGATCGGGAAGCGGAAAGACGAGCGCCGCGGCGATCTCCGGGGCCTCCTCGAGCGCGCGCTCGACGACGAGCGGATCGACGTTCTCGCCGCCGGTGACGATCACGTCGTCGGCGCGGCCGAGAGTCGTCAGGCGGCCGCGCTCGTCGAGGCGGCCGCGGTCGCGCGTCCGCAACCAGCCGCCGGGCGCGAACTCCGGCGCCGCGGGATCGGCGGGGAAGAAGCCGGCGGCGAGCGACGGGGAGGCGATCTCGATGCGTCCGCCGACGATCCGCAGGCGGACGCCGGGGAGCGGCGCGAGCCGGTCGGGCGGATCGCCGGGAAGGCGCGTCGCCACCTGGGAGCACGTTTCGGTGAGGCCGTAGCTGGTGAACACGGGCACGCCGCGGCGCTCCGCCTCGGCGACGAGGGCGGGGGACGCCCCCGCGCCGCCGACGAGCGCCATCCGCAGCGCGCGCGGCGCGCGCCACTCCGGCAACTCGCGGAAGAGCCGCGCGAGCTGCGCCGGCACGAAAGAGGCGAGCGTGGCGCGCCCGTCGTCGAGCGCCGCGGCGATGTCGCGCGGCGCCGAGGAGCGGGCGAGGACGACCGGCTTGCGCGCGAGCAGGGAGCGGGTCACGACGGAAAGGCCGCCGACGTGGGCGAGCGGCAGGCAGAGCAGCCAGCGGTCGTCGTCGCGCCAGCCGAATCGCTCCGCCGACATCGCGGCCGAGGCGAGGAACGAGCGGCGCGGCAGGACGATCCCCTTGGGCGCGCCGGTCGTGCCGGAGGTGAAGACGATCGCCAGCGGCCATTCGTCGCCGCCGTCGTCCGTCGCCGCGCCGCCGCGCGCGACGTCGAGCCCGCCGCGCGCGACGTCGAGTCCGCGGCGAGCGACGTCGATCACGCCGAGCGGTTCGTCCGCGCGGCGTTGCGCGTCGCCGCGCGGCGGGACGAGACGCCCCTCGTCGGCGTCGAAGATCGGCGCGGCGAGCTCCAGCCGCGCGCGCCGCTCGGCCGCGGAGAGGCGCGGGTGCAGCAGCGCCGTCGGACGCCGCATTTCGACAAGCGCCCCGAGCCGCGCGAGGGAGTCGATCGTCGGCCGCGGCGAGAGGGCGGCGCGCGGCGTCGCACGCTCGTCGAGCCGCTCCATCTCCTGACGCATCCGTTCGTCGAGCCGCTCCATCTCGAGGCGGATCCGCTCGGCGAACGACGCGCAGGTGATCGCCTCCGCGGGCCCGACGAAGGCCAAGGCGCGCGGCGTCTCGCGCGCGGCGTCGAGAAAGGAGAGGGTCACGGGAAGAGCTCCGGCGGCGGGGCGAGGCCGAGGCCGGCCTTCTCCGCCGGCGGCCACGAGGGGCGCGGCGCCGAGCCGTCGGCGGGGCTGAGCCCGCAGGCGAGCGGCGGCGGATCGAGCGCGAAGGCGAGCTGCGCCGCCGCGGCGCGGGCCAGCGGCCCGTCGAAGATGCTCGTCACGACCGTCCTCATCTCGTACGTCGCCGCCTCGCGCGCCAGCTCGAGGCAGCGGAAGAACCCGCCGAGCACGGCCGGCTTGAGGACGGCGACGCGGCAGGCGCCGGCGTCGGCGAGACGCGCCAGCGCGTCGGGGATGCGCAGCGACTCGTCGGCGGCGAGCGGGACGTCGGCGCCGGCGAAGTGCAGCAGGTCGTCGGGGCCGACCGGCTGCTCGACGAACTCGAGGTCGAGGATCGCCAGCTCGGCGAGCCTGCGGCGCGCCTCGGCGGGCGTCCAGCCGCCGTTGACGTCCACGCGCAGCCGGGCCGACGGACCGAGCGCCGCGCGCAGCGAGGCGAGCGCGAAGAGCTCGTCCTCCCACTGGCCGGGGGCGCCGATCTTGATCTTGAACGTGCGGAACCCTTGGGCTGCGAGCCGCTCCGCGCGGGCGACCGCCTCCGCCCCGCGCGGCGGCGGGACGAGCGCGTTGATCTCCAGCGCGCGGCGCGGCGCGCCCCCCGAGAGGAGCGCGGCGATCGAGGCGCCGACGCGCCGGCCGGCGAGGTCGAGGAGCGCCGTCTCCAGCGCGAAGCGGGCCGACGGCGCGTCGATCGGCAGCGGGCGCAGCAGGCGGCGGATCTGCGGCGCCGCGGGCAGGCAGTCGTCCGTCTCGAGCGGCAGCGCCGCGGCGGCGGCGCGCAGCGCGCGCTCGGCCTCTTCGAACGTGTCGGGGGAGTAGCCGGGGAGCGGCGAGGCCTCGCCGTGTCCGCGCGTCCCCTCGTCGTCGATCGCGCGCACGATCAGCGAACGCCGCTCCGGCCAGGCGCTCCGCGCCGAGGCCGCGCCGGGGGAGGCGAAGCGCACGCGGGCGAACTGGAGGGCGGCGATCCTCAAGCGGGCCTCCGCGCAGGCGGCCTCAACGCGCGGCGGGCCGGCCGAGGACGAGGCCCGCGCTGAAGAGAACCGCGTAGAGCAGCAGCAAACGCCCCGTGGCGGCCAAAACGCCGTTGAGCGGCGGCCCCTGCTCGGTCGCCAGACGGCGGGTCAGCCGCGCCGCCGAGGGGAGCGAGCCGAGCGTGAGCAGCGTCCACGCCGGCGCGGCGTCGGCGAGCACGAGCAGCGGCGGGACGAGGAAGGCGGCGAGGGCCAAGGCGCCGTACTCGACGACGCCCGCCGTCCGCCCGAGGACCACCGGGAGCGTCCTGCGCCCCGCGCGGCGGTCGGACTCGACGTCGCGCACGTTGTTGACGACGAGGATCATCGTGACCAGCGAGCCGACGGCGAGCGACGACCAGAGGGCGAGCGGCGGCAGCGCGCGCATCTGCGCCCAGACGGTGCCGCAGACGGCGGCGAAGCCGAAGAAGACCATCACGAAGAGGTCGGCGAGGCCGTGGTGGGCCAGCGGGAAGGGGCCGCCGGTGTAGGCGTAGCCGCAGACGATCGAGGCGACGCCGATCGCCAGGATCGGCCAGCCGCCGACGGCGATCAGGTGGACGCCGGCCAGCGCGGCGAGGGCGAAGGAGACGATCGCCGCCAGCTTGACCTCGCGCGGCGCGAGCAGCCCCGCCGCGGCGACGCGCGTCGGCCCGACGCGCCGCTCGTCGTCGGCGCCGCTCTCGAAGTCCTGCACGTCGTTGGCGTAGTTCACTCCGACCTGGATCATCAGCCCGCCGAAGAGCGCGGCGAGCGCGGTGACGGCGCGGAAGCCGCCGGCGTGGCAGGCGACCGCCGCGCCGACGACGACCGGCGCCGCGGCCGCGGGGAGCGTCCGCGGGCGCGCCCCCATGACGAGGGCGGCGAGCTTGGACGGCCGGCGCTCGCTCACGGCAGGCGGGGGAACTTGCGGAAGTCCGGCTTCCGCTTCTCGAGGAAGGCGTTCTTGCCTTCCTTCGCCTCGTCGGTGAGGTAGAAGAGCAGCGTCGCGTCGCCGGCGAGCTGCTGCAGGCCGGCCTGCCCGTCGCAGTCGGCGTTGAGCCCCGCCTTCAGCAGGCGCAGCGCGACGGGGCTGTGCTGCAGGATCTCGCGGCACCACTGCATCGTCTCGCGCTCGAGCTCGGCGAGCGGCACGACCTTGTTGACGAGCCCCCAGGCGCACGCCGTCTCGGCGTCGTACTGGCGGCAGAGGAACCAGACCTCGCGGGCCCGCTTCTGGCCGATGCAGCGCGCGAGGTACGAGGCGCCGTAGCCGCCGTCGAAGCTGCCGACCTTCGGGCCGGTCTGGCCGAAGACGGCGTTGTCGGCGGCGATCGTCAGGTCGCAGACGAGGTGGAGCACGTGGCCGCCGCCGATCGCGTAGCCGGCGACCATCGCGATCACCGGCTTCGGCAGCGTGCGGATCTGCCGCTGCAGGTCGAGCACGTTGAGCCGCGGGATCCCGTCGTCGCCGACGTAGCCGCCGTGGCCGCGGACTTTCTGGTCGCCGCCGGAGCAGAACGCCTTGTCGCCGACGCCGGTCAGCACGACCACGCCGATCTCGGCGTCCACGCGCGCGTCCTCGAAGGCGCGCTTCATCTCCTCGACCGTCTGCGGGCGGAAGGCGTTGCGGACCTTCGGCCGGTTGATCGTGATCTTGGCGATCCCCTCGGGCGACTTCTCGTAGAGGATGTCGGTGAAGTCGAAACCGGCCGCGGGCCGGAACTGGACGTCGCTCATGGAATACCTCCGTGCGCCCGATTCTACCGCGCCGCGCGCGGCCGGTCGGCGAGGAGGCCGGCGAGGAAGGCGGGCGCCTCGAGGACGACGTTGTGCCCGGCGCCGGGGGCGACGACGAACCGGCCGCGGCGCAGCGACGGCGCGGCGGCGGCGGCGATCGCGCGGAACTTGGCGTCGAGCCCGCCGGCGACGAGCGTCGTCGGCGCCGCGAGCTCCGCGAGGCGCGGCGCGTAGTCGGGCATCGCGGCGAGGCCGAGCGTCTCCATCGCCGCGGCGAGCGACGCGGCGTCGCCCCTGAGCCGCAGCGCGCGCTGCGCGGCGCGCTTCTCTTCCGGCAGCGCCCGCTGCGTCGCGAAGAGCGGCAGCGCCTCCCACGCCGCGGCGAACGCCTCGACCCCCTCGGCGCGCAGCCGGGCGGCCCATCCCGCGTCCCACGCCGCGCGCGCGGCGCGCGCCGCCGGATCGGCGAGCCCGGGGTTGACGCCGACGAGGATCAGTTCGGCCGCGATCTCCGGCCGCAGCAGCGCGGCGGCGAGGGCGAGGCGCGCGCCGAGCGAATAGCCGCAGAGCGTCGCGCCGCGGCCGAGCGCCGCGACGGCGGCGGCGATCCGCGCCGCCGCGCCTTCGAAGCCGCCGCGCGGCTCGATCGGCGCCGCGGGGTCGTGGCCGGGAAGGGCGAGGGCGACGACGCGGCGGTCTTCGGGGAGCAGCGCGGCGAGTTCGTCGAAGCTCTCCGGCGCGCCCGCGAAGCCGTGCAGCAGCGCGATCGGCGGCCGGCGCTCGGGGCCCGCGGCGGGCCACTCCTTGGCCGGCGCGCCGCCGATCAGGATCCGTCGTCCGGCGCGCGCCGCCGGCCGACGCTCGTCCGCGTCGCTCCGCTCCATCGCGGTCAGGCGCCGCGGAGCGCGGCCGCGGCGCGCTCGGCGACGAGCGCGGCGAAGCGGCGATGGAGGGGCGCGGCGTTCTCGCCCGGCACGGTCATCTGCACCAGACGCGCCCCAGCCGTCGCGGGCGCGGCGTCGAGATCGTCGGGCGCCGCGGCGACGAGGCGCGGGACGCCGAACGCCGCGGCCAAGGCGTCGAAGTCGACGCGCGGCGGCGTCAGGAACAGGCGCTCGAACTCCGCGGGACGCGCCTCGGGTTCGGCGATCGGCAGCAGCTCGAAGAGCCGCCCGCCGCCGTTGTCGGCGAAGGCGACGTCGAGCCGCCCGCCCGCCGCGGCCGCGACCGCCAGGCCGCCGCAGTCGTGGAGCAGCGAGACGTCGCCGCAGAGCAGCGTCGTCGGCCGCGCCGCGGCCGCCGCGGCGCCGGCGGCGCCGGAAACGAGCCCGTCGATGCCGTTGGCGCCCTTCTGCGCGAGGACGTCGAGCGGCGGCGCCGCGTCGCCGGGGCAGAAGAGATCGACCTCGCGCACGGAGAGGCTGTTGCCGAGGAAGAGCAGCGATCCCGCGGGGCGGGTCGCGAGCAGGCGGCGCAGCAGGCGCGGCCCGGCGGCGGCGTCGCCGGCGAGGATCTCGTCGAGCGCGGCGCGCGACGCGCCGTCGGCCGCGCTCCACGCCTCGCCCCACGCCTCGTCCGCCGGCTCGTCTTCCGCGAAGGCGGCGGCGAGGAGGTCGAGCGTCGGCGCGAGGTCGCCGTCGATGAACCCGGCGACGCTGTTCGACGGATCGCTCCAGCCGCGCGCGCCGATCACCCAGCGCTCCAACTCCGGCTCGCGCTCGAGCAGCGAGGCGTAGCCCTTCGAGGTCGGCGGGGCGCCGATCTCGAGGACGAACTCGGGACGGAGCGCGTCGAGACGCGCCGCGCGGAGCAGCGGGTCGAAGAGATCGACGCGCGGCGCGCGCCCGGCGCCGCCGCGTTCCGCTTCGCGGCGTTCTTCTTCGCCGCGCCCGCAATCGCCGCTCCCTGCCGCGCGCGTCGCCCCGCCGTCGAAGCGGAACTGACTCGTCGCCTCGGCGAGGACGGGGAAGCCGGCGGCGTGCGCGAGGCGCGCCAGCGCGTCGCGCGCG
>JAJFTU010000429.1 GCA_021372775.1 bacterium
GGCGTCGGCGTCGGCCGCGGAGCGGTCGATCTGCGCCTTCGCCTCCTGCGCGGCGGGGCCTTGCAGCGCCTTGGCGAGCAGCGATTCGAACGGCGCGGGGGTCTCCGCGCGGGCCGCGAGGCCGGCCGCCGCGACGATCGCCGCCGCGAGCGCGAGGCGCTTCATGGCCGCCTCTTGAGCCCGGAAAGCAGCAGGTCGAGCACCGCGTCGATCAACCGGTGTCCGTCCGTCCCCTGGGGGGCGTCGTAGATGTCGGCGGCGACCATCGCCTCCACGAGCGCCTGAATGGCGGCGGCGGCGACCGAGCGCGGCCGGAACTCGCGGAAGACCCCCGCGGTCTCGCCGCGGGCGATGATCGTTTCGAGCAGCTCCCGCTCGCGCCGCTTGGCGTCGCGCTCCCCTTCGCGGAGCACGGTGGCCAGCTCGAAGCCGACGTCGCGCCGCACCGCGTAGAGGTCGCTCAGCTCGCGCAGGTGGCGCAGCTTGGCCTCGACGGCGGCGACGAGCGCCTCGTCCGGGGCCTCGCGGTCGGCGGCGGCCGAGGTCATCAGCTCGTACATCCGCTCGTCCTCGCGGGCCCAGACCAGCTCGAGGAGCTGCCGCTTCCCGCCGGGCACGTGGTAGTAGAGCGCCCCCTTGACCACGCCGAGCTCCTTGGCGATGTCGACCAGGGAGGACTTGCGGTAGCCGAAGCGGGCAAAGTGGCGACGGGCGACATCGAGGATGCGGTCCGTCGTCATCCGCGCGTGGATTGACTTTTCGGTAGTCATGGTCATAACGATAAGACCCCGCTCCGACGGCCGCAAGAAACGGCGCAAAAAAAGGCGGCGGCGCCGGCCGAAGCCGACGCCGCCGCCCTTGCGGACACGTTCCGACGTCAGGCGGACAGGTCGTCCAGCACGGCGCCGAGGAGCTTCCAGAACTTCTGGGCCGAGGGGATGCTGACCTTCTCGTTCGGCGCGTGGACGCCGACGAGCAGCGGGCCGAAGGAGACCATGTCCATCCCGTGGATCCGCTCGCCGATCAGGCCGCACTCGAGACCGGCGTGGATCGCGGTGATCCCCGCCTCGTGGCCGAAGAGGCGCGCGTAGGCCTTCCGCGTCACGTCGAGGACCTTCGACTCCATGTTCGGCTTCCAGCCCGGGTAGCCGCCGAGGTACTCCGACTTGATCCCGGCGAGCCGGGCGAGGCCGGTCTGGGCGTCGAGCATGTCGCGCAGCGCCGGCATCACGGAGGAGCGCGCGAGGGTGAGGATCTCGACCTCGTTCCCCTTCGTCGAGACGACGCCGAGGTTGGTCGAGGACTCGACGAGGCCGGCGAGGTCCTTGCTCATCGCCACCACGCCGCTCGGCATGGCGCGGAGGAAGTCGAGCAGCCGCGCGCTGTCGGCGACGCCGAACGCGTCGGAGGCGGAGGCCGCCTCGACCTTGACGTCGAGGCCGTCGTCCAGGCCCTTGAACTGGAAGCGCAGGTCTTCGACCAGCGTCTTCAGCGCGGCGCGGAAGGCCGCTTCCTTGTCGGCCGGCACGACGACGACGGCGTGCGCTTCGCGCGGGATCGCGTTCCGCTTGCTGCCGCCGGCGATCGAGGCCAGGCAGACCGGGGAGACCTTCGCCCCTTCCTGGACGAGGCGGACGAGGGTGTGGATCGCGTTGGCGCGGTTGTTGTTGATGTCGATGCCGCTGTGGCCGCCCTGGAGGCCTTCCACCTTGACGGCGAGCGCGGTCCCTTCGACCTTGGCCCGCGTCCCCTCGAACTGGAAGCGCAGGTCGCCGCCGCCGGCGCAGCCGACGAAGAGCGCGGTGTCCTCTTCCGAGTCGAGGTTGAGCATGATCCGGCCCTTCAGCAGCGAGCCGTCGAGCCCCTGCGCGCCGGTCATCCCGGTTTCCTCGTCGATCGTCATCACCAACTCGAGCGGCCCGTGGACGACCGTCGGATCGTCGGCCACGGCCATCCCCGCCGCCACGCCGATGCCGTTGTCGGCGCCGAGCGTCGTGCCGTCCGCGCGCAGGAAGTCGCCGTCGCGGACGACGTGGATGTCGCCGCGTTCCGGATCGTGCGGGCTCGAGGCGTTGCGCTCGCAGACCATGTCGAGGTGACCCTGCAGGATCACCGTCGGCGCCTTCTCGCGCCCCTTCGTCGCCGGCACGCGGACGATCACGTTCCCCACCGCGTCGACGACGGCCTCGAGGTTGCGCGACGCGGCCCAATCGCGGACGTGGGCGGCGATCGCCGCCTCCTGTCCGGAGGGGCGGGCGATCTTCGTGAACGCCGAGAAATGGCTCCAAAGAGCGCGGGGCTCGATCCCCGCGAACGGGTCGGTCTGGCTCATCTCATCCTCCGTTGCCGCCCGGCCGGCCGTGGGCAGCCCCCGGAGCGGACGCTTAGTTTACAACGTGGAGCCGACCGTGTTGGTCGGCCGTCGTCCGCGGGCGGACGGGGCCGTCCGCCGGCGGACGTTTCCGCCGAGCCCGCTCCTTTGGAATCAACGACTTGCGGCGGCACGCCCTTTGCTTTCCATCCCCGGCATGCT
>JAJFTU010000430.1 GCA_021372775.1 bacterium
GGCTCGCCGCTCGAACTCAAGTCGGGCCGCAGCTCGGGCGAGCCGCGCGCCGACCACGGGCCGTTCCAGGCCGCGGGGATTCCCGCCGTCTCGCTCTTCGGCATGGGCGGGGCGCACCACGGCTACCACACGAACGAGGACACGATCTTCTTCATCACGCCGAAGACGATGGAGGCGATCGGCCGCGTCGCGCTCGAGGCGGCGGCGAACCTCGCCGACGCGCCGCCCGCCGCGCGCTGACCGCGCCGGATCAGCGGCGCGCGGAGAGGCCGAAGAGGCGGTCGGCGTTCGCGGTCGCCGCGGCGCGGAGCTCGTCCTCGTCGACGCAGCGGATCCGCGCGACGAACGCCGCGGTCACGGCGACGTGGGCCGGCTCGGCGCGCCGGCCGCGGTGCGGAACCGGCGCGAGGTACGGCGCGTCGGTCTCGACCAGCAGCGCGTCGAGCGGCTGCCGCAGCGCGGCGTCGCGCACGGCGCCGGCCTTGGGGAACGTCGCGAGTCCGCTGAACGAGGCGAGGAAGCCGAGCTCGAGCGCCTCCTTGGCGAACGCCGCGTCCTCGCTGAAGCAGTGGATCACGCCGCCGACGTCGCGCGCCCCCTCCTCGCGCAGGATCCGCAGCGTGAGCTCCGGCGCGAGCCGCGTGTGGACGACGATCGGCTTCTTCGCCGCGCGGGCCAGCGCCACCTGCCGCCGGAACGCCTCCTCCTGCGCCGGGCGGGGGGAGAGGTCGTAGTGGAAGTCGAGCCCGATCTCGCCGACGGCGACGACCTCGGGGCGCGCGGCGAGCGCGGCGATCTCGTCGAGCCGCGCCTCGTCGGCGAAGCGCGCGTCGTGCGGATGAATCCCGACGGTCGGGAAGACGAAGCCGGGGTGCGCGGCGGCGAGGTCGAGCGCGGTCCGCGGGCCCTTGCCCGCGGCCTGTCCCGAGCCGACGACGACGAGCGCGACGAGGCCGGCGGCGCGCGCCCGCTCGAGGACCGCGTCGCGGTCCTCGTCGAACGCTTCGACGTCGACGTGGCAGTGGGAGTCTACGAGAGGCGAGGGCAAGGTCGGCTCCGAGGACGGCCCCGCGGCGCGCGGCGCGGCGCGCGCCCCGATGCCGTCGGCGCGGTCAGGGACGGCTCTTGAACGAGCGGAGGAGGATCTCGGCCGCGGCGTCGCGGCGCGAGAGGGCCGAGGCCTTCCCCTGGAACATCCGCCCCGAGCCGCCGCCGCGTCCGCCGAGCGTCTCCGCCACGGCGCGCGCCGCGGACGGCGCGTCGAGCGGGGCCCGCTCGCCGAAGGCCAGCGAGAAGACGCCGGCCTCGCCGGCGCCGGCGGTGAGCAGCGCGACCTTCGTCGGCGCAAGCGGCGCGAACTCCTTCGCCACCCGCTGGAGGAAGGCGCCGTCGCGGTCCGGCCAGTGGCGCGCCGCGACCGGGCTCTCGCCGGACGAGAGCTCGCGCGCCGCGGCGCCGGCGAGCTCCTCCTCGAGCGCCTTCGCCCGCCGCAGCGCGTCCTTGAGCTGCTCGAGCTTGGCCCCGGCCGCGTCGGCGAGTTCTTCGTCGGGGGCGCCGAGGATCTGGCGCAGCGCGCCGGCGAGCGCCTCCCGCTCGGCGAGGCGCGTCCTGGCGCGCCGGCCGGCGACGAAGTGCAGCCGCGTGCCGCCGCGCATCGGCTCGACGCCGAGCAGCTTGATCGTCTCGATTTCGGCGGTGGAGCGGAGATGGGTCCCGCCGCAGGTGTTGAGGTCGATCCCCTCGATCTCGACGAGCCGCACGTCCCCCGAGAACCCCTCGGGCAGGCCGCGCGTGCGGACTTCCATCGTCGCGAACTCGGCGGGGGAGACGCGGCGCGCCGCGACCGGCAGCGCGGCGCGGATCGCCGCGGCGCAGGTCTCCTCGAGGTCGTCGAGCGCCTCGCGCGGAAGGAGCGGCGCGTCGAGCTCGACGTCCGCGTCGCGCTCGCCGAGATGGAACGCGGTCGTCGGCCAGCCGAACTGGTCCTGGGCGATCGCCGTCAGCAGGTGCTGCGCGGTGTGCTGCTGCATGTGCTCGTAGCGGCGGTCCCAGTCCAGCTCCAGCTTCGTCGGCCCGGTCTCGACGGGGGCCGCGAGGAAGACGCGGATCCGGCCGCCGACGCGGCGCACGTCGACCACCGCCGCGTCGCCGAGGCGGCCGCGGTCGGCCGGCTGGCCGCCCCCTTCGGGGTAGAGGATCGAGTCGTCGAGCACGGCGAACGGCCGTCCTTGATCGACGCCGACGTCGCGCACGTAGACGTCCATCTCGGTCAGATACGGGTCGCGCTCGTAGGCCGGAATGTTGGGCATCGTCTCCTCACCAGGAACGGAAGTCGTATTCGGGCGCCGGGCGGTCGTCGAGGATCCGCTCGATCCGCTCCATCGTCGCCGCGTCGAGGCGCGCCGCGACCTCGCCGGCCTGCATATTCTCGCCGACCTGCTCCGGACGCGAGGCCCCGGTGATCACGCTGCTCACGCGCGGGTTCTTGAGGCACCAGGCCAGCGCCAACTGCGCGGTGGTGCAGCCCAACTCGCCGGCCAGCTCGCCGAGGCGGCGGACCTTGGCGATCCGCTCCTGCGCCTCCGACCCGGCGAACCGCTCCCTCATCCACTCGTAGCCGGCGAGCGCGGCGCGCGCGCCTTCGGGGACGCCGTCGTTGTACTTGCCGGAAAGCAGCCCGCCGGCGAGCGGGCTCCAGACGGTGGCGCCGAGGCCGACCGAGCGGTAGAGCGGCGCGTACTCCGCCTCCACGCGCTCGCGGTGGAACATGTTGTACTGCGGCTGCTCCATCGTCGGCGGGACGAGCCGCTCGCGGCGCGCGACGGCGTGCGCCTCCATGATCTGCGCCGCGCTCCACTCGCTCGTGCCCCAGTAGAAGGCGAGTCCGCGCTCCACGAGGTGCGACATCGCGCGGACCGTCTCCTCGATCGGCGTGTGCAGGTCGGGGCGGTGGCAGAAGATCAGGTCGACGTACTTGAGGCGCAGGCGGTCGAGCGAGGCCAGCGTTCCCTCGACGACGTGCTTGCGCGAGAGGCCGACGTCGTTCGGCCCCTTGCCGCCCCAGAAGATCTTCGTCGAGACGACGACGTCGGAGCGTTTCCAGCCGTGCCGCTCGATCGCGCGGCCCATGATCTCCTCCGCGCGGCCGCCGGCGTAGACCTCGGCGTTGTCGAAAAGGTTGGCCCCGCGGCGGAACGCCTCGGCCATCGCGGCCGCGGCGAGATCCTCGTCCATCTGGTCGCCGAACGTGACCCAGGAGCCGAAGGAGAGCGCGGAGACCTTCAGGCCCGAACGGCCCAAGGCGCGGTATTCCATGGTTCCTCCGTCGCCTCCGCGGACCGCCGCCTCCGCGCCGGGCGCGGCCGCGGGGCGGACCCGCGGCCGCGCGGCGCGCTCACTGCAGTCCGAGGCGCTGGAAGAGGGCGGTCGCCATCAGCGGCAGGGCGATCGTCGCGTCGCACGCGACCGACATCTCCACCGCCCCCGTCTCGTACTTGCCCCAGCTCTTCGACTCCGAGATCGTGCAGCCGGAGAGGCCGCCCCACTCCGGGCGGTCGGTCGTGATCCGCACGCCGTAGTGGTACCCCTCGGCCTCGATCGCGTCGTCGCGGAGCTTGAACTTGAGGTACGGATAGACCTGCTGGGCCCAGTTGCGCGGCACGCCGCCGCCGACCGTCACCAGCCCGGCGCGCGTCCGGCCGCGGACCATCTCGGCGAAGGCGCGGACGTCGGCCAGCGTGTCGAAGACGACGCGGCCGGGAAGGCCGTGCGAGTCGCGCTGGTTGCCGGCGACGATCGTCAGGCCCAGTTCGCTGTCGGAGATCGCGGGGATGAAGATCGTCACGCCGTGGCGCGCGGCGGCGGTCAGGACGCCGTGCCCCTTGAGGCGCGAGCCGATCTGGCGGCAGAAGTCGGCGGTCGTGACGATCAGCGCGTCGCCGGCCTTCTGGTATTCAAGCGTGGGGAGGATCGCCGACAGCGCGTCCTCGGCGGCGGTGAAGCCTTCCTCGGGCAGGTAGGTGTCGTAGATGCGGTTGATCGCCTCGTCGCGCAGCACGCCGTCGTCGGCGTACTCGCTGCCGACGTAGTGCGCCTGGTGCTCCTGCGCGGCGATGTTGCAGAGGTCGTGCGACATCGCGGCGCCGGTGGGAACGATCACGTCCACGAGGCCGGCCTCGATCAGCCGGATCACGATCTGCCCCATCCCGGCGGGGATCATCGCCCCGGCGAGGGAGATCACGCGGAGGCAGTCCTTGTCGCGGCACATCCGCTCCCACACGTCGAGCACGCGCGACAGGGCGCGCCCCTGGAAGGAGCAGTTTCCGAGCTGCGCCAGGACGTCGTCGGCGGTCTTGGCGGTCTTGGGGTCGAACGGAACGATCTTCTGGCTGAGGAGTTCGCGGCGGTCCATCGCGGTCGGCCTTCGGCGGGGGAACGCCCCCGCGGGAGAGTGGTGCGGTTCGTGGTTGCGGTCGGCGTCCTCGGCGGGCGCGGCGAGCAGAGAATATACCCGCGCCCCGCCCGGGTACGAGAAAGGCCGCCCGGAGGCGGCCTTTCCCCGGCGGCGCGGCGCGCGCCGTCACTCGTAGCGCAGCGCCTCGATCGGGTCGAGCTGGCTCGCCTTGCGGGCCGGATAGAAGCCGAAGAAGACGCCGACGAGGGCGGAGAAGAAGAAGGCGACGAGGATCGGCGTCGTGCCGATCGACACGGGCCAGCCCTGCAGCTTCGACAGGATCTTGCTCGCGCCGATCCCGAGGGCGACGCCGATCGCGCCGCCGACGGCGGAGAGGATCACCGCCTCCAGCAGGAACTGCGCGAGGACGTGGTGGGCCTTGGCCCCGATCGCCAGGCGGATGCCGATCTCGCGCGTCCGCTCGGTGACCGAGACGAGCATGATGTTCATGATCCCGATGCCGCCGACGAGGAGCGAGATCGCGGCGACCGAGCCGAGCAGCATCGAGAAGGTCTTCGTGCTCTGCGCGGCCATGCTCATGATCTCTTCCTGGGAGCGCATCATGAAGTCGCTGTCCTGCCCGGGCTGGATGCGGTGGCGCTGGCGCAGCAGGGCGTCGATCTCGCGCTGCGCCTGGTCCACCGCGTCGCCGGAGACGGCGCCGACGAGGATCATGTCCAGCCGCGGCCGGCCGGAGAGACGCTTCATCACCGTGGTGTAGGGGGCGATGATCGTGTCGTCCTGGTCCTGCCCCATCGTGCTGCCGCCCTTCTTCTCCAGCACGCCGACGACGCGGACCGGCACGTTCTTGATCCGGATCGTCTGCCCGACCGCCCCGCCGGCGGGGAAGAGCTTCTCGGAGACGGTGGCGCCGAGGACGACGACCTTCGTCGCCGACTTGACGTCGGAATCGGTGAAGAACGCCCCCTCGGAGACGTTCCAGGCGCGGATGAACGTCCAGTCGACGCTGCCGCCCTGGACGGAGGTGCTCCAGTTGAGCTCCCCGGCGACGACCTGCCCGCTGGTGCGGGTGGCGGGGGAGACGTAGGCGACCGAAGGGCACTCGGTCTTCAGCGCCGCGGCGTCGTCCTCGGTCAGCGTCGAGTTGCCGGTGAACAGGCGGGCCCCGGACTGCGTCACCGCGCCGGGGAAGATCATGATGAAGTTGCTGCCGAGCGACGAGATCTGCGACTGCACGGCCTGCGAGGCCCCGTTGGCCACGGCGACCATCGCGATCACGCAGGCGACGCCGATCACGATCCCGAGGACGGTCAGCGCCGAGCGCATCTTGTTGCGCAGGATCGCCTTGAGCCCGACCTTGAGGATGCTCGCGGCGCGGAGCAAGCTGATTCTCATCGCGCCTCCTCTTCCACGTCCGTTCCCTGCAGGGTGGCGCGCTTTCTGTTCTTGACCGGCGCGTCGGAGACGATGCGGCCGTCGCGGAAGGTGACGACCCGCTTGGCGTGCTCGGCGATGTCCGGCTCGTGGGTGATCACGATCACGGTCTTCCCGTCGTCGTTCAGCCGCTGGAAGATCGCCATCACCTCGATCGACGTCTTGGTGTCGAGGTTCCCCGTCGGCTCGTCGGCGAGGAGGATCGGCGCCTCGGTGATCAGCGCGCGGGCGATCGCCACGCGCTGCTGCTGGCCGCCGGAGAGCTGCGAGGAGTTGTGCTTCTCGCGGCCGGTCAGCCCGACCTTGGCCAGCATCGACATCGCCTTCTCGGCCCGCTCGTGCGGCCCGTACCCCTGCCGGCCGTAGATCAGCGGCAGCTCGACGTTCTCGAGCGCGGAGGTGCGGGAGAGCAGGTTGAAGTTCTGGAAGACGAAGCCGATGCGGGCGTTGCGGATCTCCGCCCGCTCGTCGGCGTTCATCCGCGCCACGTCGTCGCCGCCGAGGAAATAGTGTCCGCTCGTCGGCCGGTCGAGGCAGCCGAGGATGTTCATCAGCGTCGACTTGCCGCTGCCCGAGGGCCCCATCACGGCGACGAACTCGCCTTCGTCGATCTTCAGGTCGATGCCGTCGAGCGCGCGCACTTCGACGTCCCCGGTCGCGTAGACCTTGACCAGGTCGCGCAGCTCGACGAGGCCCTGCGGGTTCAAAAGCGCATCCCCATCGGCCGGCCTTCCTGTCCGGCGCGCGTCGTCGGCAGACCGGTGACGACCAGGTCGCCTTCGTTGAGGTCGCCGTCCGCGACGACGGTGTAGCGGCCGTCGGTCACGCCGGTGTGGATCGAGACCGGGCGGAGCTGCCCGTTCGCGCCGAGGACGTAGACCGTCTGCTCCGCGCGCTTGCGGCGCTGCCCGCCGGCCGCCTCGCCGCGCCGCTCGCCGCCGTTGCCGTCGCCGTTGCGGCGGCGCGCCTGCTGGCCTTCGGACCGGCCTCCGGCCTGACCGCCGCCGGCGGTCGCCGCCGGCGCCGAGGCGGCCGCCTGCTTGGCGGCGGCGCTCCCCTCGGGGGCGTCCTGGGGGCGGAAGCGGAGCGCGGCGTTCGGCACGCGCAGCGCGTCCTGCACCTTGGCCACCTCGATCGTCACGTCGGCCGTCATCTTCGGCCGCAGCCGCTCCTCGGGATTCGGCACGAGGAGGATCACGGGGTAGGTGACGACGTTCTGGGAGACCGTGGCGTTGAGCCGGATTTCCTTGATCGTGCCGGAGAAGTCGCGCCCGGGGTAGGCGTCCACGGTGAACTTCGCCGGCTGCCCCATCTTGACCCGGCCGATGTCCGACTGATCGACGTCGGCCTGCACCTGCATCTGCGTCAGGTCCTGGGCGATCGTGAAGAGGGTCGGCGCCTGGAACGAGGCGGCGACCGTCTGGCCGACGTCGTACTGGCGGTCGACGACGACGCCGTCCACGGGGGAGACGATCTTGGTGTACTCGAGGTTGGTCTGCGCCTGGACCAGCGCGGCCTTCGACTGCGCCACCTGCGCCTGCGACGCCTCGTAGGCGGCCTTGGCGGCGTCGTAGTCGGCCTGCGCGTTGAGGCCGGCCGCGAGGAGCCGCTTCTGGCGCTCGTAGGTGACGCCGTTGTTCCTCATCTGGACTTCGGCCTGCAGCAGGTCGGCCTTGCGCTGCGACACCGCGGCGGCGAAGTTGGTCGGATCGAGCTCCGCCAGCAGCTGCCCCTTGGAGACGCGGCTGTTGAAGTCCGCGTGCAGCTTGGCGATGATCCCCGAGACTTGGCTGCCGACCTGGACCGTGGTCACGGCGGAGAGGGTGCCGGTCGCGGTGACGGTCGCCGTGACGTCCCCCTTGCCGATCGGCTCGGTGCGGTACTGCGGCAGTTCCGAGGGGCGCTTGGCGAGGTACAGCCCGTACCCGGCGCCGACGAGGACGGCCGCGACCGCGGCCCAGATGATCGTCTTCTTCACCATCCGCTTCATTCCAAACTCCCCTTCATGGCCGCGGACGCACCCCGGCCCGCCCGCGGGCGCGGTCGTCGCGCCGCGGGCACAATGGAGACGCTCAAACTATAGAAGCGGTCCCCTCGGGCCACCAAACGTTTGAAGCGGGGGGCGCGAACGGTCGCGGGAGGGTTCCGAATGGTCGTGTGGCTGCTGGGCGTGGTCGAGGCGGCGATGGACGCGCTGGGGTATCTGGGACTCGCCTTCTTCATGGCGCTGGAGAGCATGGTCGCCCCCGTCCCCTCGGAGGCGGTGATGCCGCTGGCCGGCTTCCTCGTCCAGAGCGGGAAGATGACCTGGACCGGGGCGATCGCCGCGTCGTCGGTCGGCACGCTGCTCGGCTCGCTGGTCGGCTACGCGATGGGGCGGTACGGCGGCTACCCGTTCGTCCTCCGCTGGGGGAAGTACCTCCTGCTCAACAAGGGGCACCTCGACCTCACGGCCCGCTGGTTCGACCGGCGCGGAGGGGCGACCGTCTTCGTCTGCCGCTTCATCCCGGTCGTGCGGCACTTCATCTCCATCCCGGCCGGCGTGGCCCGGATGCCGTTGGGACGCTTCGCCGCCTTCACGCTCGTCGGCGGGACGATCTGGAACTCGATCCTGCTGGTCGCCGGGTACTTCCTCAAGGACCGCTGGAAGACGATCGTCCACTACTCCCACCTGATCGACTACGTCTTCGTCGCCGCGGTCGTCGTCTTCGCCGTCTTCTGGGTGCGGAAGCAGCTGCGCCGCCGCGTCGGCACGGCCTGAGGCGGCCGCGATGCCCGAACGCTCGCGCCGGCTGGGGGAGATGGAGCAGTCGGAGATCCGCTGGATGACGCGGGAGTGCGCCCGCGTCTCGGGGATCAACCTCGGCCAGGGGGTCTGCGACACGCCGACGCCGCCGTTCGTCGCCGAGGCGGCGCGGGCGGCGATCGCCGCCGGGCGTTGCCAGTACTCGCTGCCCGAAGGGATCCGCGAGCTGCGGGAGGCGATCGCCGCCGACCTCGCGCGGCGCGAGGGGATCGAGGCCGATCCGGAGCGGGAGATCGTCGTCTGCGCCGGGGCGAGCGGCGCCTACGCCGGGGTCGTCTTCGGCTTGCTCGACCCGGGGGACGGCGTCCTGCTCCCCGAGCCGTTCTACGGCTACCACCGCCACGAGGCGGAGCTGGCCGGCCTGGAAGTGCAGCCGGTGCGGACCGCCGCCCCGCGCTTCGCGCTGGAGGAGGAGGCGCTGCGCGCCGCCCTGCGCCCGAACAGCCGCGCGGTCGTGCTCTGCACGCCGGCCAACCCGTCGGGGCACATGCTCGGCGCGCCGGAGCTCGCCGCGGTCGCGGCGGTCGCGCGCGAGCGGGACCTGCTGGTCGTCACCGACGAGATCTACCAGCACTTCGTCTACGACGGCCGCCGCCACCTCGCGCCGGCCGCGTTCGAGGACCTCGCGGCGCGGACCGTCTCGATCCGCGGCTTCTCCAAGGTCTTCAGCGTCACCGGCTGGCGCCTCGGCTACGCCTTCGCGCCGGAGCCGCTGGCGCGGCCGATCGTCGCGGTCAACGACGTCTACTTCGTCTGCGCCCCGACGCCGCTGCAGTACGGCGCGGCCGCGGGGCTCGCCCAAGGGGACGCGCACTACGCGGCGCTGGCGCGCGACCACCAGCGCCGCCGCGACGCTCTCTGCGCGGCGCTGCGCGAGGCGGGCGCCGCGCCGGTCGCGCCGGACGGCGCCTACTACGTCCTCGCCGACGTCTCGGCGTGGGGGAAGGGAACCGCCCGCGTCGCGGCGCTCGATCTGCTCGAGCGGGCCGGCGTGGCCTCGATTCCGGGCACGGCCTTCTGGTTCGGCGCCGAAGGGGAACGCTGGCTCCGCTTCTGTTTCGGCAAGAAGGACGAGGTCGTGGACGAGGCCTGCCGGCGGATCGCGTCGTATCGACCCTGAGCGTCGGCGGAAGGTCGTCGGGGCGTCGTCGTCCGCCGGTCGCCGTCGTCCGCCGGGCGACGGCGCCCGTCGCGCGGCGAAGGCCGCCGCGCATGCGTGGCTCCGAACGGTAGCCGGGAAGGGCCGAACGGTCGTCCGCGGCCGTTCGATCGGCTCGTTTCGGTTATCCTGATCCGTCCCGCCGCGAGGCGGGGTTCGTCTTCGAGGAGGCAGGGCATGAAGAACGTGAGATGGGCCGTCCTGGCGGCGGTCTGCGCCGCGGCGTTGGCCGCGGGGCCGGCGCGGGCGGAGGGGTTCAAGGACCTCGAGAAGAAGGTCGTCGACAAGACGCTGCCGAACGGTCTGCGGGTGCTGATGCTCCCGCGGCCCGGCGCGCCGGTGACGTCCTTCGTGATGTACGCCGACGTCGGCGGCGTGGACGAGAACCAGAACGCCACCGGCTTGGCGCACATCTTCGAGCACATGGCGTTCAAGGGCACGACGACGATCGGCGGCAAGGACTACGCCAAGGAAGCCGTCGCCCTGAAGAAGGTCGAGGACGCGTTCCTCGCGCTCCGCGCCGAGCGGAACCGCCGGCCGAAGCCGGACGAGGCGAAGCTCAAGGAGCTGGAGACCGCGTTCGCCAAGGCGCAGGACGACGCCCAGCAGTACGTGATCCCGAACGAGTTCGGCGAGGTGCTGGAGAAGAACGGCGCCGAGGGGCTGAACGCCTTCACGTCGTTCGACCAGACGGCCTACCACTACTCGCTGCCGTCGAACCGGCTCGAGCTGTGGGCCGCCCTCGAGGCGGACCGCTTCACGCACCCCGTGCTGCGCGAGTTCTACAAGGAAAAGAACGTGATCATGGAGGAGAAGCGGATGGGCGAGAGCCAGCCGACCCGCCGCCTCCTCGACGACTTCATGGCCGTCGCCTACAAGGCCAGCATGTACCGCTCGTTCGTCATCGGGCACATGAGCGACCTCGAGGCGATCTCCCGCACCGAGGCCGAGGCGTGGTTCAACAAGTACTACCGCGCCAGGAACCTCACCGCCGTGATCGTCGGCGACGTCGATCCGGCGACGGCGATGCCGATCCTCGAGAAGCGCCTCGGCCAGATCCCGGCCGGGACCAAGCCCGGTCCGGTGACGACCAAGGAACCGCCGCAGCGGGCCGAGAAGCGGATCGTCATGGAAGACCCGTCGCAGCCGTTCGTCTTCGTGGCCTACCACAAGCCGGACGTCAACGACCCGGACGACGCCGTCTACGAGGGGCTTTCGGACATCCTCGCCGGCGGGCGCAGCTCGCGGCTCTACAAGTCGATGGTCAAGGAAAAGCAGATCGCCCTGGCCGTCGGCGCGATCACGCAGCTCGGCCAGAAGTACCCCGGCCTGATGCTGTTCTACGTCGTTCCGAACAAGGGCAAGACCAACGCCGAGTGCGAGCAGGCGCTCTACGCCGAGCTGGAGAAGATCGGGAAGGAGCCGGTGACGGCCGAGGAGCTGGCGGGGTTCAAGACGCGCTCCAAGGCGCAGTTCGTGGACGGCCTCGACTCGAACATGGGGCTGGCGATGCAGCTGGCCTTCGCGCAGAACCTCCGCGGGGACTGGCGGGAGCTGTTCTCGACGCTCGACCGGATCGACAAGGTCACGGCCGACGACATCCAGCGCGTGGCCCGGAAGACGTTCGTCAAGTCGAACCGCACGGTCGGCCTGATCGAGAACGTCGCCAAGGACGCCCGCTAGGGCCGGGGAGATGACGACGATGAAGCGCTTCTTCGCGAAGTTTGCCGCGTTCGCGCCGCTGGTGATCGGCGCGGCGCTCGGCGCGGCCGCGGCGGCCGCGCCGCAGAAGGCCGCCGCCCCCGCGGCGCCGGCCGCCCCGGCCGCTCCCCACAAGACGTGGGTGGACGACCTGAAGTACCCGCCGCTGAACCCGATCGAGAATCCCGACGTCGTGCGCGCGACGCTCCCGAACGGCATGAAGCTGCTGCTGATCGAGGACCACGAGCTGCCGCACGTCGGCTTCCGGATGATGATCCACGGCGGCCGCCTGGCCGCTCCGGCCGACAAGCCGGCGCTGGCCGAGCTGGCCGGCGAGACGCTCCGCACCGGCGGCGCGGGCCGGTTGACGGGCGACGCGCTCGACGAAAAGCTCGAGCGGATCGGCGCGTCGATCGAAAGCTCCGTCGGCGCCGACTCGGCCTCGGTCGAGGGGGCGACGCTCACCGAGAACCTCGACGAAGTCCTCGCCCTCTTCGCCGACGTGGCGATGCGCCCGGCCTTCGCGCAGGACAAGATCGACCTGGCGAAGACCCACATGCGCAGCGGGATCTCCCGCCGCAACGACGAGGTCAACGGCCTCGCGCGGCGCGAGTTCCAGAAGCTCCTCTTCGGCGCGCATTCCCCGTACGTCGGGCAGTACGAGTACGCCGACGTCGACGCGGTCGGCCGCGAGGATCTCGTCGCCTACCACGCCAAGGTCTTCCGCCCGGACGAGGCGATCTTCGCCGCGTGGGGCGACTTCAAGGCCGCCGAGATGAAGGAGAAGGTCGCCAAGCTGTTCGCCGGCTGGAAGGGGCAGGGCCCCGCGCCGGTCTACAAGGCGCCGGCGACCACCGAACCGGCCCCGTCGGTCAACTACGTCGAGAAGAAGGACGTCCAGCAGACGTTCATCCTCGCCGGCCACGTCGGGATGCGCTACGACGATCCCGACTACCCCGCGACGCAGGTCCTCTCCGAGATCCTCGGCGGCGGCTTCAGCTCGCGCCTCTTCGTCAACGTGCGCACGCTGAAGGGCCTGGCCTACGGCGCCGGCGGCTGGATGGCCCCGGCCTACGACCATCCGGGCATCTTCGTCTTCTACACCTCGACCAAGATGAACACGACGGCCGAGGCGCTGGCCACGGTGCTCGACGAGATCAAGAAGATCCGCGAGGCGCCGGTGTCCGACGTCGAGCTCAAGCGGGCGAAGGACGGCTTCCTCAACTCCTACGTCTTCGAGTACGACAGCCGGTCGAAGATCGTCAACCGGCTCGTCACCTACGAGTTCTACGGCTACCCGGCCGACTTCAACGTCCGGCTGAAGAACGCGATCGAGAAGGTCACCAAGGAAGACGTCCTCCGCGTGGCCAAGACGCGTCTCCTGCCGGAGAAGCTGCTGATCCTCGCCGCCGGCAACGCCGAGCAGTTCGACAAGCCGCTCTCGACCTTCGGCAAGGTCAACACGATCGACGTCACGATCCCCGAGCCGAAGGCCGCCGAGGTGATCCCGCCGGCCACGCCGGAGTCGCTCGCCGAAGGGCTGCGGCTGATGAAGTTCGCCGCGCAGGCGAAGGGCGCGGGGCTCGCCGCCGTCAAAGACATCGTCGCCGAAGGGACGCTGACGATGCAGACCCCGATGGGGGCGATGGACCTGAAGGCGAAGCAGCTGTTCGTCCTGCCCGACAAGTACCGCATGGAACTGACGACGCCGATGGGCGCGATCGTGATGGTCGTGTCCGGCCAGGCCGGGTTCCAGCAGGCCGGCGGCCAGACGATGGACCTGCCGGCGAGCGCGGTGGCCGAGATGGCCGGCGGCCTGCCGACCGAGTTCGGCGCGCTGCTCCTCGTCCGCGACGCGGCGGACGGCAAGATCCAGGCGCAGGCGCTCGGCCCGGCGAAGTTCGAGGACCAGGACGCCGAGCAGGTGCTCGTGACGCTGAACGGCAAGCCGATGCGTCTCTTCGTCGCCAAGGACGGCAAGCTCCTCGGCACGAAGCATCAGGGGAAGACGCAGGAAGGCCCGGCGGAACTGGTCGAGGTCTTCGGCGCGCCGACGACCGACGGCGGCGTCGCCGTGCCGACGGAAGGCCGGCAGACCGCCAACGGCAAGCCGGCCTCGTCGTACAAGCTGACGACCGTCAAGGTCAACGGCGGCGTCGATCCGAAGCTCTTCGCCAAGTGACCGAGGGCGGGGGCGCGACGCGCTCCCGTCCGCTTTTCCGAACGACGAAAGGGCGCGCCCGCGGGCGCGCCCTTTTCTTTGCGGCGGGCGGTCCGCGGTCTCTCCGCGTCGCTTCGCCTCGGCGGCGCGCCGCCGCGTCAGCCGATCACGAGCGCGACGCGGCCGTCGATCGGCGGCGCGCCGAGCGCGCGGAGCCCGGCGACCGCCGCGGCGTCGGCGCCGCGGGGCGCGCGGAAGAGGCGCGTCTCGCGCCCGCCGGCGACGTCGAAGGCGAGGGCCGGCGCGCCGCCGCCGAACTGCGCGACGAACCAGTCGGCGTCGAGCCCCGAGTACGCCTCGCCCGCGCGCAGCAGGAAGACCCACTCCGTCGGCGCGAGCGCGAGCGCGGCGGCGAACGCCTCGTCGTCGGTCGCCGTCGCGGGCACGGCGGCCAGCGAGACCCGCGCGCCGTGCGCGGCGAGCGCGGCCGCGGCGGCCTCGGCCCGGCGGCGCGCGTCTTCGTCGGCGCCGCGCAG
>JAJFTU010000431.1 GCA_021372775.1 bacterium
GCCTATCTGGACGTGATTCGCGCGGTGAAGGAGCTGACGAACCTCCCGCTCGCGACCTACAACGTTTCGGGCGAGTACTCCGCGGTCAAGGCCGCGGCGGAGCGCGGCTGGCTCGACGAGGCCCGCATCGTGCGCGAGAACCTGCTGGCGATGGCCCGCGCCGGCGCCGACCAGATCATCACCTACCACGCCCGCGAGGCGCTGGCGGGGAAGTGGCTGTGAGCGCCGGGCCGAAGTCGGAGGAGCTGTTCCGGCGCGCCTGCGAGGTCATTCCGGGCGGCGTCGATTCCCCCGTCCGCGCCTTCCGCGCCGTCGGCGGCACGCCGCTCTTCGTGCGCCGCGCGCAGGGGGCCGCGGTCGAGGACGCGGACGGCCGCCGCTACGTGGACTTCGTCATGTCGTGGGGACCGCTGATCCTCGGCCACGCCCATCCGGAGGTCGTGCGCGCGGTCGCCGCCGCGGCGGCCGAGGGGACGAGCTTCGGCGCGCCGTGCGAAGGGGAAGTCCTGCTGGCGGAGAAGGTCCTCGCGCTCTACCGCGGGATGGAGCAGGTCCGCTTCGTCTCTTCGGGGACCGAGGCGGTGATGAGCGCGATCCGCCTCGCCCGCGGCGCGACCGGCCGCTCGGTGATCGTGAAGTTCAGCGGCTGCTACCACGGCCACGCCGACCATCTGCTGGTCGCCGCCGGCTCCGGGCTGGCGACGTTCGGCGAGCCCTCGTCGGCCGGCGTGCCGGCGGAGTTCGCGGGGCTGACGCGCGTGCTGCCGCTCGACGATCCGGAGCGGGCGGAGGCGCTGTTCAAGGCCGAAGGGGACAAGATCGCGGCGGTGATCGTCGAGCCGATCCCGGCGAACAACGGCCTCCTCGCGCAGCGGCCGGAGTTCCTGCGCCTGCTGCGGGAACTGACGGCGAAGCACGGCGCCATGCTGATCTTCGACGAGGTCATTTCCGGCTTCCGCGTCGCCCCCGGCGGCGCGGCGCAGCTCTACGGCATCGAGCCGGACATGGCCACGTTCGGCAAGGTGATCGGCGGCGGCATGCCGGTCGGCGCCTTCGCGGCCAAGCGCGGGACGATGAAGCACCTCGCGCCGCTCGGCCCGGTCTACCAGGCCGGAACGCTCTCGGGGAATCCGGTGGCGATGGCCGCCGGCCTGGCGACGCTCGGCGTGCTGGAGCGGGAGCGCGGCTGGGAACGGCTCGAGACGCTCGGCCGGCGCCTCGAGGAGAAGCTGACGCCGGTCCTCGCCGCGGCGCGCGTTCCGGCGCGTCTCGTGCGGGTCGGGTCGATCTTCTGGCTCTCGCTGCAGGCGGGCGATCCGCCGCGCGCCGCGGAGAAGCTCGCGTCGGGCGGCGCGGCGATCTACCGGCAGCTCTTCCACGCGCTGTTGAAGCGCGGCGTCTCGATGGCGCCCTCGGCCTACGAGGTCGCCTTCCTCTCGCTGGCCCACGACGAGACGCACGTGGACCGCCTCGTCGCGGCGCTCGCCGAGGCGCTGGCGGAGGTCTCCCCCGCGTGAGGCTCCGGCTGCCGCGGCTCGACCCGACGCGCGCGCTGCAGGTCGCCTTCCTGCTGTGCCTGACGGTCTGCGCCGGCCAGGTCGTCTACTGGATCGCCGACGAGGTCCAGCACACGAACCTCGCCGGCGCGCGCCTCCTCGCGCAGTACGACGGCGACGTGCGGGCGGCGCGCGCCCTGCTCGACCGCGGGATGGATCCGCGGGCG
>JAJFTU010000432.1 GCA_021372775.1 bacterium
CTGAGAGCGAATAGACGACGTCTGCGGGTCGATTCCGACCCGCAGACGCCCCCTCGTCCGCCCCTCGCGGTCGGTCCTCGACCGCGCAGCACCCCGTCAACGCTCTCGAATGGCGGAAATGCGCCGTTTTTCAGCAGCGTCCTACTGGGCCTTTCGCCGGCCCCAGATGAAGACGCCGACGATCGTGGCCAAAGCCGTGACGAGCATCACGAGACCGGAAATATCTCGCCCCCCGGCGAGAAGCCACACCGCCGTGCCGAACGTCGCCGCGATCATGAGCAGCGACGAGAGGTACCCGAAGAGATAGCGCCTGTTGCTCGATCGAAGAAGCCTGATGTCCATCTCGTGACGGTGCGCCTGCTCTCGCTCGGCCATCTTGACGATCCGCTCGGCAAGTCCCGGAACGACGCCGTCGTACAAGCGGAGGATGTCCGGATGCGGAAGAGGCCCTTGATGCGATTCATGCTTCGCGGCGGAGACGCGAGCCCCCCGCTCCGGCGGCAAGCCGCCTCCTGAACCCGACGTCGGAGACATGGGCGGTTCGCGTGGTCAGCGCGCCGCCGCGTTCGGCGCAGTCTCTTCCATGCGCGGGCCGGCGGATTCGGCCTCGCAGCGGGCCTCTTCGATGGCGGCGCCGAGGAACGCGCCGACGGCCAGCCAGTCCGAGGCCAGCGCGACCTCATCCCGCTCCGGGACGGTCCACGGACCGGCGGCGGTGGCCGCGTGCCCGGCGGGCAGGCCGACAAACGCCGCCGCCCCGCGGAAGAACGACCTCGCGCCGAACTCTCGGATCGCGTCGCGCCGGGCGGCCGCGTACCGCGCCGCTTCGTCCCACAAGGTCGCCGTCGCGCCCACAAACCCTCCAATCGCGCTTCGCCGTAATGGTCTGGTCTTGGGCGAGTTCGCGCCACCAGGGTTCTTGCGCGGTCGTCCCGCGCCCGCAACGTGACCCGAAACCCGCGAAGACCAACCAACCGTCGCCGGGGTCACGGGGCGATGCGTTTGAACCCGTCGGGGATCGAGACGTCGGCGGCCGTGGCGGCGGCGGCGACCGAGACGAGCTCGGTCGTGGTGGTCATCACCTTCGTGCGCGCGCCCGGCGGCGACTTCTTGCCGCCCGCGAGCTTGCCGAGCAGGCCGCCGACCGACGTCGGCGTCCGCTCCTCCTCCTTCCGCGCCTCGGCCGTCTGCCGCGGATCGGGCACGCTCTCCAGAGTCAGCGCCGTCCGCACCGGCGAGCCGGTCAGATCGACGCGCTTGTCGCGGAACCTCTTCATCGCCTCGGCGAGCGCCGGATTCGCCGCGAACGCCGACGCCATGGCCTTCACGTCCAGCCCCGCGGCGAGCGCCAGCTTCTTCGCGTAGCGCGCCTCGAACGCCTCGTTCTCGGCCAGCGCCGCGATCTTCGGCCCGAGCCACTCGTCCATCGTCGTCACCGCGCCGCCGCCCTCCTCGAGCTTCATCCCCTTGCGGCGCACGACGACGGTGATCACGACCTCGCGGCAGTCGTAGCCGAGGATCGTCTCGCGCTTCCCCGTCTCCTTGACGTCGAAGTCGACCTCGTACTCGGGCGGCTTCTCCTTCTCGGCCTTCTCCGGCTTCTCCTCGGGGCGCGCCTGCGCGCGCCGCCGCAGCTCGTCGAAGGTCGCGACGGTGTAGGTCTTGCGCGCGTAGTCGAGGCCGTAGACCTTCTCCTCGGCGAGGTCGACGATCTCGCCGCCCGTCCCGGTGCGGTCGAGGCGGCGGTCCCCCTTGATCGCCACGGTGTGGACCTGCCCCTCGCGCATCGCCTTGCCGCCGAGGAAGTTCGCGACCTTCCCCGCGGCGCCGGCCAACTGCACTTGGATCTTCTGGTCGTACTTGGCGTCGGCGAGAGCCGGCGCGCCCGACGCGACCGCGGCCGCCAACACCAGCGCCGCGCCGATCGACGTCCTCATCGCGGTCTCCTCTCCGGCGGCGCCGAAAGCCCTGGTCCGCCGGCCGGAATATACGGGAACGCGCCGGGCGAAGCGGGACGGCGCGAGCAGGGAGACGTCGCTCGGCGAACGAGGCCGCCCGCGTCCCGCCCAACGACGGTGGCCGCGCGGGCCGGCCCGTCGTCAGCGCGCGAGGCAGCGCGCCGCGCCGCCCGACGGACAGGCCTCCACGGCCAGATCGCCGAAGCCGTCCACGCCGTTCCCCTGCGGCAGATAAGGGCAGGCGGCGCGCGCCGCGTCGAGCGCCGGCGCCGCGCCGAGATAACCGAGCGACTTCAGGCGCGCCGCCGTTTCGTCGCGGACCTCCGCGGGAAGCCCCGCGCGCGGAACGCCGCGGGCGGCGATCCGCGCCAACTCCGCCGCCAGCGCGCCGCGCAGCCGCGCCGCGTCGGCCGGCCGCGCCGCCGCGAGGTCGCGCGTCTCGAGCGGATCGGCCGCGAGATCGTAGAGCGCGGCGCCGCACGTCCGGTGCTCGACGACGAACTTCAGCGTTCCGTCGACGATCGCCGTGAAGCAGCCCTGCCGCAGCGTCTCGACGACGATCGGCGCCGCGGTCGCCGCCGCGCCGGCGGTCGCCGCCCCGGCGCTCCCGCCGCGGGCCGCCTCTCCGGCGTCGCGCCGCTGGTCCCCGGCGGCGCGCCCGCCGTCCCCTTCCCCGCCCGCCGGCAGCGTCGCCCCCTCGCCCAGCGAGCGCGCGTCGAGCCCGGCGAGCGCGAGCAGCGTCGGGCCGAGACGCGACGTCGTCACCGGCGCGGTCGCGCGCGACGCGGCGCGCCCGGGGGCGCGCACGACGAGCGGCACGCGCACCATCTCGTCGTCCACGCGCAGCGTGTGCCCGAGACGCCCGTGCTCCTGAAACGCCTCGCCGTGGTCGCCGACGACGGCGACGATCGCCTCCGGCCCCGCCGCGTCGAGGATCTGCCCCAGCCCGTGGTCGGTGAAGGCGATCTCGCCGCGGTACTGCCCGCGTTCCCACGCCAGCTCGTCCGCCGCGAGGACGTTCGTCCCCCACTTCAGGCAGCCGACGTCGGGGATCGCGGGGCGCTTCCCCTGCGCGAACGCGCCGTCGTAGGGAGGCGGCGGAATGTACTCGAAGTGCGGATCCCACAGGTGGACCCAAATGAAGAACGGCTTGCGCTCCTTGCGCCACGCCTCGAGCCGCGCGAGGACCTTCCCGACGAGGTTCGGCGTGGAGACCCGACGGTGCCCGAACTCCTCGAGGTCGTAGACGTCGAAGCCGCGCCCGAAGCCGAACTCCGGCCGCAGCGTCCCCTCCGGCACGAAGGCGGCGGTGTTGTAGCCCGCGGCGCGCAGCCGCTCGGCGAGCGTGGCGACCGACGAGGGGAGCGCGCGGTCGTACTCCTCGACGCCGTGCGCCGGCGCGGAGAGGCCGGTGAGGATCGACATCATCGCCGGCGTCGTCCAGGGCGCCGGCGCGTAGGCCCGCTCGTACGA
>JAJFTU010000433.1 GCA_021372775.1 bacterium
CCCCTCTCGGTCGGTCCTCGCCCGCGCAGCACGCCGTCAACGCTCTCGAATGGCCGAAATGCGCCGTTTTTCAGCAGCGTCCTACACGTCGCGCGCAAAGCCCCGTCGTCGCGTCGATGTCCGCGTCGCGCGCAGAGCCCCGTCGTCGCGTCGATGTCCGCGTCGCGCGCCGAGTCCCGTCGTCGCGTCGATGTCCGCGTCGCGCGCAGAGCCCCGTCGTCGCGCCGATGTCCGCGTCGCGCGCAGAATCCCGTCGTCGCGTCGATGTCCGCGTCGCGCGCAGAGCCCCGTCGTCGCGTCGATGTCCGCGTCGCGCGGCGTCCGCGCGCCGGTCGATGCGGCCGTGGCCAAAAGGTCAGTGCGTGGCCGAGGGGAGCGCGTCGGGGCCGAGACCGCCGCAGAGGCGGCGATGCTCCTGCAGCGCGTAGCGGTCCGTCATGCCGGCTATGTAGTCGCAGACCGCGCGCGGCAGCCCGTCCTCCTCCGCGCGGACGCGGAACCGCTCCGGCATCTCCCCCGGCGCCCCGGAGTAGGAGTGGAAGAGGTCGCGCAGCACTCCCGCGCAGTAGCTCTTCGCCTCGACGATCCGCGGATGCTTGTAGAGACGCTCGTTGAGGCGGCGCTTGAGGTTCTTGTTCTCGGCGGCGACCTCCGGCGAGAGCGAGACGAGCCAGGCCCCCTGCGCGCGGACGTCCGCGACCGAGCGCACGCCGCGCGCCTCGATCGCCGCGCGCGTCGCGGCGACGAGGTCCGAGACGAGGACGTCGATCAGCCGCCGCAGCGCGATCTTGACCCACATCCGCTCCGACTGCGCCGGATAGGCCGCCCGCGCCTCGGCGAACGGCCGGCCGAAGATCGGCGCCTCCTCCGCGAACTCGCCGACGTCGAGCAGCTTCGACTCCAGCCCGTCGTCGATGTCGTGGTGGTTGTAGGCGATCTCGTCCACGAGGTCGATCAGCTGCCCCTCGAGCGTCGGCGGAACGCCGGGCAGGTACTCCGCCGCCTCCGGTGCGCGGCCGACGTCGGGCGGACCGGAGTGCTTGGCGATCCCCTCCCGCGTCTCCCACGTGAGGTTGAGGCCGGGGAAGTCCGGATACCGCTCCTCGAGCGTCTCCACCACGCGCAGCGTCTGCCGGTTGTGGTCGAAGCCGCCGAGGCCCTTCATCAACGGGTCGAGCACGTCCTCGCCGAGATGGCCGAACGGCGTGTGCCCCATGTCGTGCGACAGCGCGAGCGATTCGGCGAGGTCCTCGTTGAGGCCGAGCGCGCGGGCCACCGTGCGCGCGATCTGCGAGACCTCGAGCGAATGCGTGAGGCGGGTGCGGTAGTGGTCCCCCTCGTGGTTGAGGAAGACCTGCGTCTTGTACTCCAGCCGCCGGAAGGCGCGGCAGTGGATGATGCGGTCGCGGTCGCGGGCGTAGACCGGCCGGAAGGCGTGCTCCGCTTCCGGGTGGCGACGGCCGCGGGTTTCCTCCTCGCGCTGCGCCCAGGGCGCCCGCCCGTCCGCGCCGGTCATCGGCGGCCGCTCTTGTACCACGCGGCGTTGATGCGGATCGACGCCTTGCGCTCCTCGGGGACGTACTCCTCTTCGAAGATCGCCGAGACCGGGCATTCCGGCTCGCACGCGCCGCAGTCGATGCAGGTCTCGGGATCGATGTAGAGCTGGGCCGCTTCCGCGTGTCCCGGCTCGTCCTTCGTCGGGTGGATCGCCGCGACCGGGCAGACCGCGGCGCAGGCGCCGTCCTTCCTGCCGGCGCAGAGTTCGGTGATCACGTAGGCCATGAACGAACCTCCGGGGTGGCCTTTATTCTTGCGGCGAGGCCGCGCCCGGGGCAACCGAAAGCGGCCGGAAGGCGTACCGCAGGAACAACTCGTCGCCCGCGCGCTCGACCTCGAGGAGCTCCAGGCGGCGCCGCGCGGCGAGCGGCCAGCCGTCGCCCCCGACCGGCGTCGGCGCCGTGCGGCCGCCGATCACCGTCGGGCAGAGCGTGAGGCGCAGCTCGTCCAGCAGGTCGGCGGCGACGAAGCGGGCGACGAGCTCCCCGCCCCCCTCGACGAGGATCGTGCGTCGCCCTTCGGCGGCGAGCCGCGCGGCGAGCGCGGCGACGTCCACCGCGCCTCGGCCGAGGCGCAGCAGGCGCAGCGCCCCCGAGGCGAAATGCGCGGCGAGCGGGCGCAGCGGCGCCTCCGGCAGGTCCTCCGGCACGGCGAGAATCCGCTCGTCGGCCGGCTCGCGCAGGAAGCGCGCGTCCGGCGAAACGAGGCCGGAGGCGCTGACGACGACGACGGCGAGGTCCTCCGCCCGCCCCTCGGCGACCCGCCGCCGGCGGCGCGCGGGGTCGCGCACGCGCAGCGGCGGATCCTCCGTCCGGACCGTCCCCGCGCCGACGACGACGGCGTCGGCCGCGGCGCGCAGCACGTCCATCCGCTCGCGGTCGCCGCGGCTCGAGAAACCCGCCCCTTCCCGCAAATGACTGTCGATCTTGCCGTCGGCGCTCATCGCCAAGTTGGCGATAATACGGAGCGCGGGCGGCCGCGCGGCGTTCGTCATGCGCCGATGGTACGGCCTTTGGCCCGCGCGAGGAAACGTCGATGATCGAGCGCGCGCCGTTCGCCGAAGTCGCCGTCCACGTCGTCACCGGGCCCCGGCCGGGGGGTTGGCCGGCGGAGCGCGACGCCGCGCTCGCCGCGATCTCCGCGGGGGCGCGGATCGTCCAGCTGCGCGACAAGACGTCGTCGGCGCGCGAGCTGGCGGAGAAGGCGCACGAGCTGGTGACGATCTGCCGCAAGCGGGGCGCCTACGTGCTGGTCAACGACCGGCTCGACGTCGCGCTCGCCGCGGGCGCCGACGGCGCGCACCTCGGCGAGAGCGACCTGCCGTGGCGCGAGGCGCGGCGGATCGCGCCGCGGCCGTTCCTCCTCGGCTTCTCCGCGGCGACCGCGGAGAGCGCGCGCGAGGCGCTGGCCGCGGGGGCCGACTACGTCGGCGCCGGCCCGGCCTACGTCACCGGGAGCAAGCTCGACGCGGGCGACCCGCTGCCGACGGCGCGCTTCGGCGAACTGCGGGCGCTGCTCGGCGAGACGCCGCTCGTCGCGATCGGCGGAATCGCCTGCGGCGGCGCCGCGCCGCTGGTGCGCGCCGGCGCCGACGCCGTGGCCGTGATCAGCGCGGTGATGGGGGCGGACGATCCGGGCGAGGCGGCGCGCCGCCTCGTGGCCGAGGTCCTCGCCGCCCGCGCCGAGCGCGCTGCGCTCGCGGCGAAGCGTCACCCGCACAAGCGCGGCTGAGAGGGCGCGCGACGCCGCGGGAGCGGCGGGGAGAAGCGCAAGACGGCGCCGACGGCGCGGAAGACGGAGAGCGGGCGGTGAGCGACGAGGAGCGGAACGGACGCGACGACGGGACGCGCGGGGCGACGACCCCGGCGGTGATCGTCGTCGCCGGCGTCGATCCCGGCGGCGGCGCGGGGATCGCGGCCGACGTCGCCGCGCTCGCCGCGCTCGGGGTGCGCGCCGCGCCGGTCGCGAGCGCGCTCACCGTGCAGACCGACCGCGGCGTGGCCCGCGTCGAGCCGGTGGACGACGAGCTGTTCGCGCTGCAGCTCGACGCGGCGCTGGAGTCGGTCGGCGACGCGGCGCGCGCCGTCAAGACCGGCCTCGCGGTTTCGCGGCGCCACGCGGAACTCGTCGCCGCCGCGGCGCGCGGGCGCGGGCTCGCGCTGGTCGTCGATCCGATCCTCGCCTCCGGCACGGGGCACCGCTTCGTCGCCGGCGACCCGGCGGAGATCCTGCGCCCGCTGCTCGACGCGGCGACGATGGTCACGCCGAACGCCGCCGAGGCCGCCGCGCTCTGCGGCACGACATGGGCCGCGCGCCCCGACCAGCTTCCCGAGCTGGCGCGGGCCCTCGCGACCGACCGGCGGACGGCGGTCGTGACGGCGGGCGACCTGCGCGCGCTCGACGGCC
>JAJFTU010000434.1 GCA_021372775.1 bacterium
CCTCGCGCGCCGCGGCGGACTGCCGCAACGCGTCGCTGATCCGTGCCCATCCGCCGGAGCAGGACGGCCTCGCCCCTTGCAACATATCATATGATCGCTTTGCTCTTGAAGGCCGCCGAAGCCGACCACCAGAGTCGCGACGAGGCAAGGTGCCAGTGGGACGGGTTTTCCGCGTCATCGCCGTCTGCGTCCGGTTCACGATGACCCGCCGGCGGCGCAATTCCTCCCTAATGCGATGACGCTCGCGAGGTAAGCCGAACACAAGTCGCAAACCGTGAAGATGCGGCATGCCTTGGCCAGAACCTCGGCGAATCGGCACGCGGCACGTCTTTCGATCGGGGCTTGAAACGAGTAGTCTTGGGGCCGTTGCCTACGCGGGACGGTTTGGGCGTCGCGCGCTTCCGGGGGGAAGAATCAACTATGGGGGGACTTGCAGGCGGCATGAAGACCTACGCGTTCGTCCTCGTCGCGGCGGCGATCCTCTCGCTGCTTCTGACCCCGGCCGTGATCCGCTGGGCGACCCGCCGCGGCTACGTGGACAAGCCGGGCATGCGCAAGGTCCACAAGCGCGCCGTGCCGCGCGTCGGCGGCATCGCGATCATCCTGCCGACGCTCGCGCTCCTTTTCGTCGTCCTCCGCATCAACAACATGGTCGGCGACGCCTACCGGGCCATGGGCGCGCAGATCATCGCCGTCATCCTCGGCTCCACGGCGATCTTCGCCATGGGTCTCTGGGACGACATCCGCGGCCTCCGCGCCTGGACGAAGTTCGCGGTGCAGATCGGCGCGGCGGCGTTCGTCTACGCCATGGGCGTCCACATCCAGGTGATCTACCTCGGCGCCTTCGGCAAGCTCGACTTGGGCTGGATGTCGGCGCCGATCACCGTGCTTTGGATCGTCGGCATCACGAACGCCGTGAACCTGATCGACGGCCTCGACGGCCTCGCCGCGGGGATCGGCGCCATCACCTGCGCGATGCTCGCCGTCCTCGCGATCACGGCCCACCAGCCGGTGCTCGCCGTCCTCGGCCTGGCGCTCTTCGGCAGCCTCGTCGGCTTCCTCTTCTTCAACTTCAACCCGGCCCGGATCTTCCTCGGCGACTGCGGCAGCCAGTTCCTCGGCTTCACCATCGCCTGCTTCGGCGCCCTCGCCTCGCACAAGTCGTCCACGCTGGTCGCGCTGGCGCTCCCCGTGCTGACGCTCGGCGTTCCGCTCTTCGACACGACCTGCACGATCATCCGCCGCGTCGCCGGGGGGCGTTCGCCCTTCTCTCCCGACCGCGGCCACATCCACCACATGCTCCTCAAGAAGGGGCTCAACCAGCGCAACGCCGTGCTGGCGCTCTACGGCATAACGCTCCTCGCCGCCCTCGCCGGCATCGGCGTCATGGCCACGCGCAACGCCGAGTCGGTCATCTGGCTGGCCCTCTTCGCCGTCGGCGCAACGCTTCTGGCCTTCTTCCGCTGGAGCGGCGTCATCGAAATCCGCAAGGGGCTGGCGCACTTCGGCCACTCGATCATGGCCGCTTCACGCGCCCGCCAGGACCGCGACATTCTCGGCGCGCTCGAATCCGAGCTCGGAGCGTTCGGGAGGAACACCGAAGTCGCTTGGGCCGCGCTCGTCCGCGCCGCCGAAGAACTTGGTTTTGCCTCCGTCGCGCTCTGCGCCGACGGTTCGACCGACAGGCCGCTGCGCAGTTGGTCTTCGCCTGAGTCCGACGCAGGAATCGGCCCCCGCCTGACGCTGCCGCTGTCCGATGTCGATTCGACGCTGCGCTACACCGTCGTCCTCACCCAGCCCGCCACCGCAGATTGGGACGTCGCGCTCCGCCGCTTGGGCACCTTGGCCAACGTCCTTGGCCGCTGCCTCGCCGCGTCGGCCGCGCGGCCGGAGGGAGGTCCGCTGCTGCACGTCGTCCCGCAGCCCGCGGCCGCGCCCGCGCAACGCGAAGACGTTGTCTGACGGCGCGCCCAAGAAGAGCGCATAGGCGCGCAAATAGGTACGTCACGCTCGGGGACTGGCCGGCGCCCGCCCCGACGCCACTCTCTCCAAAATCTCAAGATAGCGCGCCGCCAAGACGCCGCGGTCGCAGTTCGCGCGAACCCACCGCTCGCCGCTCTCGCCGAGCGTCCGCCGCAGACTGTCGTCCGCCTTGAGCCGCAGCACGGCGGCGACCAACTCGTTTTCGTCGTCCGGCGTCATCACAAGTCCGGCGCCGGCGCGCTCCACGAACTCCCGCGCGAACCCGCCAACCCCGAGGATGATCGGCTTCGCCATCCCCGCCGCCTCGAAGATCTTCGAAGGCATCACCGACGCGAAGAGGTCCGTCTTGCGCAGGTGAACGAGGCACGCGTCCGAGCTCGCAACGAACGCCGGGATCTCCGCCCGCGGAACTCGGCCGGTGAGGATAACTCTCCCCTCGAGACCGCGCCGCCGCACCTCCGCTTCGAGGTTCTCCCGCTCCGCGCCGCTCCCGACCAGCAGAAAGACGACGTCGTCCACGCCGCGCGCCCGCAGCAGTTCGGCGGCACGCAGCGTCACGTCCAAGCCGCACGCCATTCCGATCGTCCCGGCGTAGGTGACGACGAACTTCCCCGCGAGCCCGTAGCGCTTCAGCAACTCGGCGTCCGCCGCGCGCGGGACGAAATCCTCGTCCACGCCGTTCATGACGACCGAGATCTTCTCCTCCGGCACACCCCGCTCGAGCAAACGCTGCTTGTAGCCGTCGCCGACCGTGACGATGTGGTCGGCGTCTCGATACATCGTCCGCTCCATCCACTCCAAGATTCGGAAGAGCCCG
>JAJFTU010000435.1 GCA_021372775.1 bacterium
CGACCGGGCGGATGCTCGCGATCATCTGCTCGAACTGCGGGCGGGTCTGCGGAAGCGTGGTGAGCTTGCTGGTGAGCGTCACCCACACGACCGTGGCCGGCGTCAGCTGGATCTGATACTGGACGCAGTGGGTGCCGACGAGCGCGCCGTCGAACTCGAGCAGGAGCGCGGGGCGCGCGCCGACTTTCGTGAATTCGCAACGGATGACCGCGACGGGGTGGCCGAAGGCGCGCGCGAACTCCTCGGGGATGGCGGCGCAGAGCCGCTGGAGTTCCTCTCCCTCGGCGGGCAGGCGGCCGAAGCGCTTCGTCATGTTGACGTTGTCGCTGAAGCCCACATCGCCGACCGTCTGCCGGACGAACATCTCCATGTTGCCCGCGCGGATCGCGTGCATCACCTGATCGGAGAAGCGCGCGGCCTCGCCGCCGGCGGTCCGGAGATATCCCTCGATCAGGTCGGCGTTGTCCTTCGCCTCCTTCGCCGAGATCACGAGCCAGTCGGACGGAACGTCGAGCTTGATGCCGAACACGCTCGTGTGCTCCGCGGCCAAGGCAGGCGACGCCGCGAGGCACAGCAACGACGCCAACACCCACAGTCTCTGAATCACAGTCCTCTCCGTTCCAGTATTTGTGCCGCTTCTCCCGCCCTCAGCGGCTGAAGAGGTCCGAGAGCGCGTCCTGCACGAAGCGCATCTGCAGCAGCCAGGCGAGGATCAGCCCGGCGAGGCCGAGGAGCGCGGGGCCGTAGGAGACGCGGACGAGCGGGGCGGCCGGCGCGAAGGTCTGCGTCGGCGGGCCGCCGTTCGGGCGGGGGAGCGGGGCGGCGGCGGCGTCCTGCGCGGCGCGGGCGGTCTCGCCGGCGAGGAGCGCGGCGAGGTCGGCCTCCACGCGCTCGGCCGCGGCGTAGCGCGTCTCCTTCGGCGCGAGGAGGTGGCGCACGATCTCGATCAGGCCGGGCGGGACGTCGTGGCGCCGCGCGAGCATCGCGTGCTGCTCGGCCGGCGTCGCCGGCGGGACCTGCGCGAAGAGCATCTCGAAGAGGATCGCGCCGAGGGCGTAGAGGTCGGCCGCGACCGAGCGCCCGCCCTCGGGCGGCGCGTACCAGTTCGCCTTCCCCGGCTCGCCGACGTAGTGCTCGGGGAGGCCGAAGTCGGCGACGCGCGGATGGCCGGCGTCGTCGAAGAGCACGTTGGAGGGGCGCAGGTTGCCGTGGACGATCCCGTGGCGGTGCACGAAGGCCAGCGCCCCGGCCACGGCGCGCCCGACGCGCGCGACGTCCGCCCAGCGGTGCGGGCGCACCAAGCGCTCGCGCAAGTCGCCGCCGGGCATGTGCTCCATCAGCATGATGAACGAGTCGTCGCGCTCGCCGACGGCGTGGATCCGCACGATCCCCGGGTGCTCGAGCCGCGCCAGCTCGCGCGCCGTGGCGAGGGCCGCCGCGTCGCGCAGGTAGCGCTTGACGACGATCCGCTCGCCCCCCTCGCCGCCGCGCCGCACGAGGTAGACGCTGCGGCGCGAGTCCTGGCGGATGACGTCGAGGAGCTCGAACCGCCCCGCGCCGACGAACGTGCTGTTCGCCCCGGCGCGGACCGGGTCCTCGATGTGCCGCCCCTCGAGCGCCGTGACCAGCGCCTCGCGGAACGCCCCGGCGTCGGCGTAGCGCGCCTCGGCCGGCTGGGCCAGCGCGCGCTCGATGATCGGGCGGAGGTTGTCGGGGATCGCCGGCCCCTCGAGCGGCCGCCCGCCGGCGCGCGGCAGCTTGCCGGTGACGATCCGGTGCAGGATCACGCCGAGCGAGTAGACGTCGGCCTGCGGTCCGACGGCGTCGAACGCCTGCCGCTGCTCGGGGGCCATGAAGGCCCGCGTGCCGAGGGCCATCGTCTTGCTCGTCGGGCCGGTGTCCTCGGCGATCTTCTGGTCCACCGCCGCGCGGACGGTGGCGATGCCGAAGTCGCCGATCTTCACCTGCCCGGTGCGGGCGATCAGGATGTTGGCCGGCTTGACGTCGCGGTGGACGACGCGGTTGCGGTGGGCGTAGGCGAGGCCCCGCGCCGCCTGCATCAGGATCGTCAGCGCCCGCTCGCGGTCCAGCGCGCCTTGGGACAGCAACTCCTGCAACGTCGGCCCGTCCACGAACTCCATCACGAAGTAGGGGCCGCGCGGCGAGGCGCCGCGGTCGATCACCTGGACGACGTTGGGGTGGTTGAGGCGGGCGAGGACGCGGGCTTCCTGCTCGAACAGCTGCACCATCTGCGCCTGCTCGAGCAGTTCGGGGCGAAGGATCTTGACCGCCACGCGGCGGCCGAGGGAGATCTGCTCCGCCTCCCAGACCTCGGCGAAGCCGCCGCGCGCCAGCTGGCGGATCAGACGCAGCCCGCCGAACGACGGCGGCTGCTCCGCGACGGGCGGCTCGGCGTTTTGTTCCGGCCCCGGCATGCACCCCTCCCTCGAACAAGAATGCGCCATCCGGCCCGCGCGCCGCAATCGGCTGGCCGATAATCGGGGCATGCGCACCGAGTCCGCCGCCGCCCCTTCGGCGCGACGCCTGACGCGCGTCGTCGCCACCCTCGG
>JAJFTU010000436.1 GCA_021372775.1 bacterium
TCGCCGACGTCGCGCGTCGTGGACGTCGGCTGCGGCTACGGGCGCGTCGCCCACGCGCTGCTGCGCCGCCCCGGCTTCGCGGGCACGTACGTCGGGATGGACATCCTCGATCGCCAGATCCGCTGGTGCGCCGAGAATCTCGCGCCGTGCGGCGGCGGGCGGTTCGCCTTCCGCTTCCTCGACGTCCAGAACGGCCGCTACAACCCGACCGGCGCGATCGCGCCCGACAAGGTCGATCTCGGCGTGCCCGACGGAGAGGCCGACGTCGTGGTCCTCACCTCGGTCTTCACGCACATGCACGAGAACGAGATCCGCCACTACCTGCGCGAGATCCGCCGGATGCTCGCGCCGCGGGGGCGGGCCTACGTCACCTTCTTCCTGCTCGACGACGAGGTGCGGGCCAACGAGGCCGCCGGGCGGACCGGCTATCCGCTGCCGTACGAGCTCGCGCCGCACTGCCGCTGCATGACCCAGGAGGATCCGCTGCACGTCATCGCCTACGACGAGCGCTGGGTGCTCGAGCGGCTGGCCGAGGCCGGCCTCGAGGCCGTGGAGCTGCATCACGGAGAGTGGGGCGGACGGGGCGAGGGGCTCGATTTCCAGGACACGCTGATCCTCGCGCCGACGGCGGCCGAATGAGCGACCTCTCCCCCGCCGACCTGCTCGCCGCCGGCCGGTTCGACGAACTGGTCTGGGACGGCGGCGAGGGCGCCGCGACGGCCCCCGATCGGCTCTTGGCGCGCGCCGCCGCGGCGCAGCGGCTCGGGCTGTGGGACGCGGCGCGGGAGTCCGCCGCGGCGTGGGCCGCGCAGGGCGCGCACGCGTCCGAGGGGCCGCTCGTCTCGATCGTCGTGCCGACGTTCAACCGCCGCGCCTCGCTGCGGCGGGCGCTGGCGAGCGTCGCCGCGCAGCTCTACCGCCCGATCGAGATCGTCGTCGTCAACGACGCCGGAGAACCGGTCGGCGACGTGCTCGACGAGTTCCGCGGGCAGGTCCCGATCGTCGAGGTCGTGCACGAGGAGAACCGCTACCTCGCGGCGTCCCGCAACAGCGGCGCCGCGCGGGCGAGCGGCGTCTACGTCGGCTTCCTCGACGACGACGACGAGCTTTACCCGCACCACGTCGGCCACCTCGTCGCGCTGCTAGCCGGCGGCCCGGAGCGGGCGGCCCGCGCCGTGCCGCACCTGCGGCGGGACGGCGGGCTGCGCCGCTACCCGGCGCGGAGCTTCGCCTGGTCCGAGCTGCTGCTCGAGAACGTCGTTCCCGTGCAGGCGGTGCTGATGGAGCGCGCGCTCGTCGCCGAGGCCGGCGGGTTCGACGAGTCGCTGCGGGTGAACGAAGACTGGGAGTTCTGGCTGCGCATGCGCGAAAGGACGGCGGTGGCCGAGAGCCCCGTCGTCACGTCCTGCGTCGACGTGCGCACGACGCGGGAGCGGATGTCGTCCCGCTCGAGGGCGCCGTTCCTCGCCGCGCACGCCGCGATCTACGAGCGGACGCGCGCGGTCGCGGAGCGGCGGTGCGGCGCCGACCTCGCCGCGGCGCGGCGCGCCTTCCTCGACGACCTCGAGCGGCAGGTCCACGACGAGATCCGCGCGACCCGCCGCATCGCCGTCGTGGCCTGGGGCGAGGGCGCCGACGCCCTGCCCGTGCCGACGCTCGACGTCGACGATCCGGCCGCGCACGCGGCCGCCCTCAACGCGCTGTTCGCGGACCGCGACGTGGACTTCGTCGCCGTCGTCCGCGCCGACCTGCTGCGCGGCCTCGATGCGCGCTGGACGCTGCGCCTCGGCGCGCAGCTTCTCGCCGACCCGCGGCGCGCCGCGGCCGGGCCGCTCGACGACGGCGACGGCGGCCTCGCCTATCCCGAAGGGCAAGGCGAGGACGTCGCCGCGCTCGATCCCGGCTGCGCGCTGCTGCGGACCGCGCCGTGGCGCGACGCCGCTTCGGCGAGCGACGCGGCGAGCGCGCGCGACGCCGCGCCGTGGCGCGCCGACGTGCCGCCGCCGGAGCAGTGGGAACGCTTCTTCGCCGGCTGCCGCGAGCGCGGCCTCGCGCTGCGCCGCACCTTCGACCGGCTCTTCGCCGACGCGCCGCACGACGCCGGGCGCGCGCTCGCGGAGATCGTGGCCCCGCCGCCCCCGCCGCCGTTCGCGCCGACCGTCGTGCTCGGCTGGCACCGCGTGCCGCTCCGTCCCGGCGCCGATCCGTTCCGCCTGGCGATCGCGCAGGACGACTTCGAGGCCCAGGTGCGCGCGCTCGCCGCGCGCTTCCGGATCATCCATCCGGACGAACTGGGCCGGCCGGCGCCGGACGGCGACCCGCGGACGCGCGTCCTGCTGACGTTCGACGACGGCTACCGCGACAACTACGACTGCGCCTTCCCCGTCCTGGCCAAGCTCGGCCTGCCGGCGGTGCTCTTCCTCTCCACCGGCTACGTCGAAGGGGAGCTGCCGTTCTGGTGGGAGGCGCTGGCGCGCGCCGGCGACGGCGTGCCCGAAGGCGAGCAGCAGGAGTGGCGCTTCCTTCCGCCCGAGGAGCGCGCGGAACGCGTGCGCGCGCTGGCGCTCGCGTCGGAGACGACGGCCGAGCTCCGCGGGCTCGCGGCGACCTGGCCGATGATCGCGGAGCTGCACCGGAGCGGCCTCGTCGAGATCGGCGCGCACACGCGCTTCCACTCCTCGCTCGGCCGCCTCGACGACGCCGCGCTCGAGGCGGAGATCGCGGGGGCGCGGGACGACATCGCGCGACGGCTCGGCGCCGCGCCGCGCCTCTTCGCCTACCCGCACGGCGCCGCGGACGACGTCTCGGCGACGGCCGTCGGCAGCCTGCGGCGGCTCGGCTTCGAGTTCGCCGTGACGACGTCGCCGGGGGCGCTCCGCGCCGCGGCGCGCCCCGGCGCACTCGAATCGCTCGTCCTGCCGCGCCTCGTCGTCGGGACGAGAACGCCGGAGGAACTGGTCGCGCTGGTCGAGGAGCTGGCCGCGCCGCCCGCGCGCCCCGCGGCGCCGGACGACGAACCGCGCCGCAAGATCGCCGTGCTCAGCGGCATCTCCGCGCACAACATCGGCGACGACGCGATGCTCGTCGCGACGGTGCAGGACCTGCGCCGTCTCGATCCGCGGGCGGACGTCCGCGTCCTCGCGGAGAGCCCCGAGACGTGCGGCCCGGTGGCCGCGCAGATCGACGCGCCGATCCTGCCGTCGCTGCAGCGCTTCGTCCGCTCCTTCGTCGCCGGCCTGCCCGCCGGCGCCGACGCGAACCTCGCCCTGCTCCAGACGGCGCGCGACCTGCTGGGGAACCGCGAGGCGATCCTCGCCGGCGCGCGCCCCGCGCCGCTCGGCCCCGCCGAGTGCGAAGGGCTGCGCTGGCTGATGGGCGCGGACGGCGTGGCCGACTGCGGCGGCGCGAACCTCACCCCGCAATGGAAGAGCTTCTTCCACGAGAAGTGCCTCGACTACCTCGTCGCGGCGCATCCGCTCGCCGTCTTCGGACAGGGGATCGACCGTTTCGAGGACGCGGGGGACCGCGCGCTGCTCGCCGCGGCGCTCGGCCGCGCGGCGCAGGTCACGCTGCGCGAGGGGATCTCCGCCGACTATCTGCGCGAGGTCGGCTGCCGCGCGCCGCTGGCGACGACCGGCGACGACGCGCTGACGATCGCGGCCGCGCCGCCGGCCGAGGTCTGCCGCCTCCTCGCGCGGGCCGGGCTCGACCCGTCGCGCTCGTACCTCGCCTTCCAGTTCCGCCACTACCTCGACTACGCGGCCGAGGAGACGCTCGACCTCTTCGCCGCGCTGGTCCGCGCGGCGATCGAGACGACGGGGCTTCCGGTGCTCGGCGTGCCGATGCACTTCGCGGAGACCGACGAGCGGGAGCACCTCGCGGCGGTCAAGGCGCGGCTGCCGGAGACGGCGCCGTTCGCGGTCTATCCCGACGAGTTGACGCCGGCGCAGGCGAAGGGGCTGTTCGGCGGCGCGCGGGCCGCGTTCGGCATCTCGTACCACAGCGCGATCCTGACGCTCGGCGCGGGAACGCCGTATCTGGGGCTCTACCGCGGCACGCACTACACGCAGAAGATGCGCGGCCTCGCCGCGCTGTACGACCTCCCCGACCTCGCGCTCCCGCTCGAAGGGCTCGCGCCGGAGACGTTCGCCGCGGCGCTGCGCGACCGGCTGGCGCGGCGCGGGGAGATCTGCGCGCATCTCGCCGCGCGCCACGCCGAGCTGAGCCGGGCGGTGCGCGCCTCGCGCGCGGCGTTCGTCGAGGCGGTGCGGCGCGGCGCCGAAGAGCGGCGCGTTCCCGCCGCGGCGCGCCCGCGGACGCCGGGACCGGTCGACTGGGGCAACCTGCGGCACTTCGAGCCGGTGAGCGACAAGTGGGGGTTCGACCGCGGCCTTCCCGTGGACCGCGTCTACATCGAGGAGTTCCTCGAGCGGAACGCGGAGTTCGTGCGCGGCGACGTCTGCGAACTGCTGAACGACGACTACACCGTGCGGTTCGGCGGGCGCCGCGTCGCGCGGCGCGAGATCCTGGACATCGACGCGGGGAACAAGCAAGCGACGATCTTGGACGACCTGACCTGCCCCGAGCGCCTCGGCACGGAGCGGTTCGACTGCTTCATCCTGACGCAGACGCTGTCGTACATCTACGACTGCGGCGCCGCGCTGCGCCACGCCTACGCGTCGCTCAAGCCCGGCGGCACGTTGCTCGTCACCGTCCCGTCCACGATCCGGTTCCACCGCGAGCCGGAGGACCACTGGCGCTTCACGGCCGACTCGATGACGCGGCTGATCGCCGAGCGCTGCCCCGGCGCGGCGTACGAGGTCGAGCAGAAGGGGAACCTCGTCGTCGCGATCGCCTTCCTGCTGGGACTGGCGCGCGAGGACCTCGAACCGGCGGAGCTGCGGCGCGACGACGAGCGCTTCCCGATCGTCGTTCTCGCGCGGATCACGCGCCCCGCCTCGTCCTGAGACGCGCCGCGCGGCCCGCGCGCGGCCGCCCCTTGGGGAGACGGTCGCGCCGCGGTCCGCGCGGGTCGGTTCGCCGGCGCGGGGGGGGCGCCCGCTCAGGGCTGCGCCTGCCGCTCCTGCTGCAGCTCCCACTTGATGATCTCGTCCTTCGCCGCGCGCGCGTCCGGCGCTTCCGGCGCCGCCGCGAGGTAGAGATTCATCTGCTGAATCGCCCGGTCGTACTTCTTGAGCTGGGCGCAGATCAGCGCGGTGTTGTAGTAGAGCTTCGGCACGTACGGCGCGATCCGCTGCGCCTCCATGAACTCGACGTAGGCCCGCTCGACGTCCCCTTCCTTGATCAGCAGCTCGCCGCGCACGACCCGCCGATGCGCGTCGTCCGGCATCTCCGGCGGCGTGGGCATCTTCCCCGCCGCGGCGAAGACAGCGGCGCGCAGCGACGAAACCTCCTGCTCGTCCGCGGCGTAGCGCAGCGCCTGTGCGTACTCCGGCAGGCACTCCGCGTAGCGCCCCTGCGCGTCGAGCTGCTTCGCCTTGTCCAGATGCCCCTGGCCCAGCGGCTTGAGCAGGGCGACGAAGACGTTGCGTTCGCTCCAGACGGGCGCGTTCTTCGGATCGAGCTGGTCGGCGGCGGCGAAGTAGACCGACGCCGCCTTGTCGAGGTCGCCCCGCCGGGCGTAGCCCAGGGCGCGCAGGACCTGGCGCTGCGCCTCGGCGAACGGGATCGCCGTCCCGGTCACGTTGGGGTTCTCGAGCGCCTCGAGCGCCTGGTTCGGCTGGTTCGACTCGAGCAGCGCCCCGCCGAGCGCGACCGTGGAGAGGATCGCGTTCGGATCAAGCGTCGCCGCCTCGCGCGCGTCGGCGAGCGCCTTCGCCGCGTCCCCCTTGGCGAGCAGCGCCAGCGAGCGGAGCGCCAGCAGCGCGCCGCTCTTCGTCTCCCCCATCGCCTTCCGCGCCAGCTCCTTCGTCTTGATCAGCCGCAGGAAGCCGCCGCGGGTCCAGACCTTGACCTTGACGGTCGTGCCGACCGGACCGCGCAGCTTCGCGGCGACCTCCTCGATCGTCATCACCGGCTTGATGTTGAAGGCGCCCTTGGTCGTCTTCTGGCCGTCGATCTCCATGATGTCGAAGCCGTCGTGGATGTCCGCCTCGGCGGCCGGCCCGCCCGGCACGACCCCCTTGAACATCGGGTAGACCTCGCCCATCACGACCGAGGCGCCGACGCCGCCGATCGCCGGGGCGTTGAGCCGCTGCTCGGCCGCCGCCAGCGCATCGTCGTAGCGCCCGGAGTAGTAGGCGACGATCGTCTGGATCTCCCCTGCGCTCGGGATGCTCGCGGCCGCCGCGTCGCGCCCCGTCGCCTGCGCCGCGGCGTAGTCCCCCTGCATCAACTGGCCCATGGCGACGCCGAGCCAGAGGTCGCCGCTCGACGGCGCGAGGGTGAGGCCGAACTTGAAGTTCTGGACCGCCGCGGCGAGCTTCCCCTGCCGCAGGTGGACGACGCCCAGGAGGAAGCACCCTTCGGGGGTCCCCTTGAGCTCGAGCGAGCGCGCCGCCGCGGCCTCCGCCTCCGTGAACTTCCCGGCGATGATCTGGATCCTGGCCAGCAGGAGGTAGTTCGCCGGGTCCTGCGGCGCGGCGGAGATCGACAGCTGCGTTTCGGCGGCCGCTTGGTCGAACTGCTTGAGCGCGAGGTACGCCTTCCCGACCGCCCAGTGAAGGTTCCCGATCACGACGCCGTCGGACGGCTGCAGCGCGAGGCCGCGACGCGCCGTCTCGATCGCCTGCTCCGGCTTCTCCGCGTTGGCGTAGGCCATCGAGAGGAACATGAAGTACTGCACGTCGGAGGCCCCCGCCGACGCGACGCCTTGCTCCGTCCAGATCTCGATCGCCGCGGACGGATTGCCCGCCTGATAGGCGGCCATCCCTTCCTTGAAGCGTTCGTTGTTCTCCACGCCGGCCCACGCGGCGCCGGCGCAGAGCAGCGCCGCGAGCAATCCCAAAACGGACCAACGAACCGTCTTCATCGAGTCTCTCCCACGGTCACGGGCGCGGCGTCGCGCTCCCTTGCTGTTGTTCCCGCTGGATCTGCTGCAGTTCCTGCCGGACCGCGTCCTTCTCCTGCAGCAGCCGGGACTCCTGATCGGCCAGTTCCCGGAGCTTGCGGTCGGCCTCGGCGAGCTGGGCCTGCGCCTCGGCGAGCCGGCGCTCGATCTCCGCCATGAGGGCGGCGTCTTCCGGCTTCGCCCGCGCCTTCTCCGCCTCGGCCTGCGCGCGGGCCGCCTCAGCCTCGCGCGCCTGAGTCTCCGCGCCCTTCTTGTCCTCTTCGGTCTTCCGCAGCTTCGTCTCGATCCCCTGCAGGTCCTGAAGGCGCAGCTGGACCGTCTGGATCGCCTTCATCGTTTTCTCGTCCGGCGCCGACGGATCGGGCACGGCGGGCGCCGCCGGGAACTTGCACGGGATGTCCACCGCCTGCCCCGCCGCGACGCGCGCCGCCTGCTCGTCGAGGTAGTGCGCCTGCTCGGGGTTGGCGTTCATCGCCGCCGCGGCGTTCTCGGAGAAGTAGCTCGCGCAGAGCAGCCGTTGCCACGCCTTCAACCCCGACGTGTCGTAGCGGCCGCCGCTCAGCGGCTGCAGCCGTTCCTTCGCCGCGGCGCCCGTGTCCCACTTGAACCCCTCGAGCGTGCCGCCCAGCGCCTGCATCGAATCCGGGGGCGGGCCGTCCTCGCCGTGCATCTTGGCGAGCAGTTCCGCGCCGTCCTGCCGGCGCTGGTCCTCCTCCGTCAGGGCCCGTCGCTGCGCCTGCGCCTGCTGTTCCTTCCACAGGTCGCGGAGCTGCTGCTGCTGCGCCTCGAACTGTCTCTTCGCCGCCTCCTGCGCCGCCTTCCGCGCCGCGATGTCGGCGGAATCGTCGCGCGGCGGGGCGAAGAGCGACGCGAGCGCCTGGCCGACGATGTCGCCCAGCATCTGGGCGGCGAACACCTCGTTGCTCATCGCGCCCGACGAGCGACGCCCGGCGCCGGCGCCGCCCGACCGCGTCGTGCAGACCGGCATGGCGTTGGCGCTCGGGCAGGTGCAGCTCAGGTAGGGACGCTCGCTTTCGGTGATCCTGGCCGAAGCGGCGCAGTCGATCTTCATGCCCGGGACCTGCGGCGAGGCGAGCGCCGCGGGGACGCAGAGCAGGGCCGGCGCCGCGAAGAGCGCGAGGCGTCTCATTCCTCCCACCATCTCCGCATCTCCTTCAGGTTTGCCGGCGTCGGCTCGGCCGGCGCGCCGTCGGGAAGGAGGTAGGACTGCATGCCCGGACCGACGAGCACCGTCTTCGCGCCCTTGACGTCGCCGAAGGCGACGGTTCCTTCGAGGACCACGACCGACGACGGCTTCCCGGGGATCTCGCGCACGACGAAGTCGGTGCCGCGCACCGACGTCACCGCGCTCGGCGTCCGCACCTCGAACTTGTGGTTCAGCCGCGCGACGCGCGCGCGGACCTCGCCGTAGAGGAGAGTCTCGACGGCGCCTTCCGCGAGGGTCATGGCGGCGCCGGCATCGAGGCTGACGACGTTCCCCTCGGGCAGCAGCACGTCGGCGCGGCCGTCCTTGCCGGTGCGGATCGTGTCGCCCGGTCCGGCGACCGGCGGCGTGTCGGCGGTCACGGCGCGCGGCGCGCCGCCGCCCGCCGGCTCGATCTCGACCGTCCCTTCGGCGCGCGGCATGAACCCGGCCATGCCGCCGGCGGGCGGGAGTTCGCGCAGGCGCGCCGCCCACGCCAGCGCCTTTTCCGCCCGCGCCGCGCGCAGCCTGTTCTTGCGCAGCGCCTCCTCCGCGGTCGCGACGACGCGTCGGGCCTCGGCCGTCGCCGCGGCGCTCTTCGATGCTTGCGCCTTGGCGAGCAAGGCGCGGCCGGCGTCGATTGTGTCTTGGTTGATCGCCTGCGCGGCCCGCGCGCCCGCCGCCTCCCGCTGCAGCCACGACTCGACCATCGCGAGATACGGCGGGATCGGGCGCTTCGGCGGCGCGGCCGATTGGGCGCGGGCCGCGACTCCGGCGAGACCGGCGGCGAGGCCGAGCAGCGCGAGCGTCCCCGCGAGGAGCGAGACGCCCCGGCCCCGCGAGCCGACGAAGCGGGCCGCGACGCCGCGCGGAAGCCTGCCGCCCATGACCGTCCTCCCGGCGCCCGCGGTCCGCAGCGCTTCCGCGCCGCGGCGCGACGGCGCCGCCGTCTCGTCGGAGATGACCGAGCGGGGACAGTTTAGCCAACGTCAGGCCGGAAAGAGGCCTACGCTTTCATGAATTGACCGATTGTGCATCGGAACCGCGTTCCGCGTTCGCCCGCCGCACGCGGACCGCGCGTTCGACGCCCTCAGCGCTTCCTGCGCTGCGCGAAGAGCCAGTCGCGCAGCGCGCCGTCGCGGTAGGCGGGATCCCACGCCCCGTGGTTGACCCCGGGGAGGATCGAGACGCGCGGCTTCCCGCCGGCCGCCTCGAGCGCCGCCGCC
>JAJFTU010000437.1 GCA_021372775.1 bacterium
GCGCCCCGGCCCGGCGCGGGAGGCGGCGTTGGCCGGGATCGCCGAGGCCGCCGGGCGGCTCGGTCCTCCCGGCGCCTACGCGCGGGCGGCCGAAGCGTTCCTCGACACCTTGGACGGCGCCGCGCGCGCCGCGGAAAAGGAACAGCGATGATCCGCAGCATGACCGGTTACGGGAAGGGACGGGCCGCGGAGGGCGACCTCGCCGCGACGGCGGAGGTGCGTTCGGTCAACAACCGCGGGCGCGAGATCCGCTTCCGCCTGCCGCAGGAGCTGTTTTCGTGCGAGGACGCGCTCCGGGCGCAGGCGAACGCGGCGATCGCGCGCGGACGGGTGGACGCGACGATCGCGTGGGAGGGCGCCGGACCGGCCGCGCCGCGCTGCGTGGTCAACGTCGCCGCGGCCAGGGCGCTGCGCGAGGCGTGGGTCACGCTGCAGCGGGAGCTGGGGCTCGAGGATCCGCCGACGGCGCAGGCGCTGCTGCGTCTTCCGGGCGTCGTCGAGCCGGCGCCGGCCGAGGCGCTGGACATCGAGCGGTGCGCGCGGGTCGCCGCGGCGGCGCTCGGCGCGGCGCTCGCCGTGCACGCCGAGGTTCGCGCCCGCGAAGGGGCGAAGCTGGCCGAAGACCTCGAGGCGCGGCGCGGGACGATCGTCCGCCTGGTCGGCGAGATCGAGGAACGGCTCGAAGGGGCCACGGAGCGGCTGGCCGAGGCGATGCGGGCCCGGGTGAAGCAGCTGCTCGGCGAGACGCCGCTCGACGAGCAGCGGCTGGCGCAGGAAATCGCCCTCGCCGCGCAGAAGGCGGACGTGACCGAAGAGCGCGTGCGGCTGCGCGCCCATCTGCAGCGGCTCGGAACGCTCTTCGCCGAAGGGGCGGAAGAGATCGGCCGGGACCTCGAGTTCCTCGTGCAGGAGATCCGGCGCGAGGTGAACACGCTGAGCGCGAAGACCTCGGATCCGGAGATCGACGCGCGCTCGCTGGCGATCCGCGCCGAGCTGGAGCGGATCCGCGAGCAGGCGGCGAACCTCGAATGAGCGGGCGCGGGGAGCTGTTCGTCGTCAGCGCCCCGTCCGGGGCGGGGAAGAGCACGCTCGTCGCGCGGCTGACGGCGGCTCTGCCCGACCTGGTCTTCTCCGTCTCGTGGACGACGCGCGCGCCGCGTCCCGGGGAGGAAGACGGCGTCGCCTATCACTTCACCGACGAGGCGACCTTCCACGAGAAGATCGCCGGCGGCGAGATGCTGGAGTGGGCCGAAGTCCACGGCCGGCTCTACGGCACGGGGCGGGCCGAGACGCTCGCCGCGCTCGACCGCGGCCGCGACATGATCCTCGACATCGACGTGCAGGGGGCGGCGCAGGTCCGCGCCTCCGGCTTGCCGGCCGTCTTCGTCTTCATCCTTCCGCCGGACTACGAGACGCTGGTCCGTCGGCTGGAGGGACGGGCGACGGAGACGAACGCCTCGCTCGAGCGGCGGCTGGCCAACGCCTGCGTCGAGGTGCCGCAGAGCCGCCTCTTCGACTACGTCGTCGTCAACGACGACCTCGACGACGCCGCGGCCGACCTGATCGCGGTCGTGCGGGCCGCGCGGGCGGGCCGCGCGCGGCGCGCCGAGCGGCTGGAGGCGATTCTCGCGACGTTCCCCGCGCCGGCGCGGAACGGCGGGCACTGACGTGGCCGCGCCGCGGATCCTGCTCGGCGTGACCGGCGGAATCGCCGCCTACAAGGCGGCCGAGATCTGCCGCGCGCTGGCCAAGGACGGGGCCGAAGTCCAGGTCGTCCTGACCAGCCGCGCCGCGGAGTTCGTCGCGCCGCTCACGCTCGCGACCCTCTCCGGCCGTCCGGTCGCGCGCACCGAGTTCGGCGCGGAGCCGTCGCCGACGATCGGCCACATCGAGCTCGCCCGCTGGGCCGACGCGCTGGTCGTCGCCCCGGCGAGCGCCAACACCTTGGCCCGCTTCGCGCAGGGGCTGGGGGACGACCTGCTGAGCACGGTCTTCCTCGCCTTCGCCGGGCCGGTCGTGCTGGCCCCGGCGATGAACCCGAAGATGTGGGCCGCGCCGGCGACGCAGGCCAACGTCGCCTCGCTCGCGCGGCGCGGCGCGGCGATCGTTCCGCCCGAAGAGGGGACGATGGCCTGCGGCGACGAGGGCGCCGGGCGGCTGCCGCGCGTCGAGACGATCGTCGCCGAGGCGTTGCTGGCGGCGCGCCGCTCCCGTTCGCTCGAAGGGCGCCGCGTCGTCGTCTCGGCCGGTCCGACCTACGAGCCGATCGACCCGGTCCGCTTCGTCGGCAATCGCTCGTCGGGCAAGATGGGATTCGCCGTGGCGGCCGCGGCCCGCGCGCGCGGCGCGTCGGTCGCGCTCGTCGCCGGCCCCGTCGCGCTCGGCACGCCGTGGGGCGTCGAGCGGATCGACGTCGAGACCGCGCGCGAGATGCGCGACGCCGTGATCGCGGCGGCCGCGGACGCCGACGTCGTCGTGATGAGCGCCGCGGTCGCCGACCATCGCCCCGCGTCGTTCGCCGAGGACAAGATCCACCGCCCGGGCGAGGGGTACGCAATCGCGCTGACGCCCAACCCCGACATTCTCGCCGAGCTCTGCTCCGCGCGGCGCGCGGGGCAGGTCGTCGTCGGCTTCGCCGCGGAGACGCGCGACGCGGCGACGCGCGGCGCGGCGAAGCTGGTCCGCAAGGGGTGCGACCTTCTGGTCGTCAACGACGTCACGGCGCCGGGCGCCGGCTTCGGCGTCGACACGAACATCGTCTCGCTCCTCGCGCCGGACGCGCCGGCCGAGGAACTGCCGCGGATGGGGAAGCGGGAGGTCGCGGAGCGGATCCTCGACCGCGTCGAACGGCTGCTGGGGGAGAAGCGGTGAGCGAACGGGATCCGCGCTTCGACGCGCTCGGCTGGCTGGCGATCTACCGCGATCTCGGCGTCGGCGAGTTCGACGTGCGCGCCCGCGCGACGTCGCCCGCGCCGCCGGCCGCTCCCGCCGCGCCGGAGGACACGGAGATGAGAGAGCCGACGACGACCGCGTCGTCCGCGGCCCGCGCGGCGCGGACGCGCGAGGCCGCTCCCGCGCCGCGCGCCGCCGCC
>JAJFTU010000438.1 GCA_021372775.1 bacterium
GAGGTGCTCCCGCTCCTCGAGCAGCCGCCGCACGACGCGGAGCAGCTCTTCGGTGTCGGCGCCCTTGGTGACGTAGGCGTCGGCGGCCCACGAGGTGAAGTCGTCGCGGTACGAGTCGTAGGCGGTGTTGAGGACGATCGGCACCCGCCGGTCGCGGTCGAGAATCCGGGCCATCGCCTCGAGTCCGTTCATCCCCGGCATCCGCACGTCGAGCACGACCAAGTCCGGACGCCGCTCCGCGAACGCCTTGAGCCCCTCCTCCGCCGATCCGGCCTCGAGGACGGTGTGCCCCGCGTCTTCGAGGTCCTTGCGGTACAGGAGCCGGAGGTGCGGCTCGTCGTCCACGACGAGAATCACGGCCATCGTTCACTCCCCTTCGTCGTTCCGCGGGCGCGCCTCGTCCGCCGTCCAGACCGGGAGGACGATGCGGAACCGCGAGCCCTCTCCCTGCCGGCTGTCGGCGCTCAACGCCCCTCCGCACTGCACGACCAGCTTCTTGGAAAGCGGCAGCCCCAGACCGGTCCCGCCGACTTTCGTCGTGAAGAACGGCTCGAAGATACGTTCGAGACAGTCGGGCGCGATCCCCGGACCATCGTCCTCGACGACGATGTGGATCGCCTCCTTGATCCGCCGCGCCGTCACGGACACGTGCCCGCCGGCGCCGATCGCGTCGAAGGCGTTCCGCAGCAGGTTGTCGAGCACTTCCAGCAGGATCTCGCGGCTGCCGCGGACGGCCGGCAGTCCCGGCTCGGCGGCGGCGGCCAGACCGACCCCCTCCTCGCGGGCGAGGTCGGTGTATCTGGCGACGGCGTCGTGCACGACGCCGGCCGGATCGACCCTTTCCTTCGCCGGGCTGCGCGCCAAGCGGACGTCCTGACGGATCCTTGCCAGGATCCCCTCCATCCGCCGCGCCTCCTCGATGATGATCGCCAGGTCCTCGTGCCGCGGATCGTCGGGCGGGCAGACCTTCTCCAGCCGGCGCGCGAACCCGCCGACGACCGACAGCGGATTGCGGATCTGGTGGACGATCTCCGCCGCCAGTTCCCCGATCGCCGACAGGCGTTCCGCCTTGAGCAGCTGCCCCTGCAGATTGCGCAGACGCGCGTTGGCGTCGCGGAGATCCTCGAGCCGCCCGGCCAGCTCGTCGTGCAGCCGCCCCCGCGCCACCGCGCCGGCGGCCGTCGACGCGACCATCCCGAGCAAGGCGATCCGGTCGTCGTCGATCGTCTGCCCGGGAGGGACCGCGGCGACGAGCACGCCGAGCCGCCGCCCTTGGTTGCTCAGCGGCGCGAGGACCAGCCGCGACCGTCCGGCGACCGAGGCGAAGAGCGGCGGCCGCCGGTCCTCCGGACCGCCCGCCTCGAAGACGCAGGGACCGGGGCTGGAGAGCGCCGCGACGAGGGGATGGTCTTCGTCGTCGAGGGGGACGAAGAACCGCCGCACCGTCGTTTCGAGCTGGCGGTCGGCGGACGAGACCGGCCCGAAGGCGAACGCCTCCAGTTCCTGCCCGGAGCCGTCCACCGGACGGACGTTCGCCGCGCGGCGGCTCGGGGCGAGCCGGGCCATGCGGCCGCGGATGGTCCGCCGCCCCTCGTCGACCAGGAAGAACCCCGCCGCCGCCAGGCCGAGGCCGGACGGGTGGACCGCCGCGGCCACGAACAGGCGCAGGACCTGGTCGAGCCGCGAGGCGCGCCCCAAGGCGAGACCGACGGCGCGCAGCAGCGTCAGATGCCCGACCTGCCGTTCCAGCGCCTCGGTCAGCCGCCGTTCCCGCGTGATGTCGGTCAGGACCGCCGTCGCGGCGGCCAGCGTCCCGTCCGGCGCAAGCACGGCGGCCAGGTTGAAGAGGGCCGCGCGCGCGCCGTCCTCGTGCGGCAGGACGATTTCGCGCTCTTCGATCGCCCCCCGGACCACGAGCAGCCGCGAGAGATCGCGCCCCTCGGCCGGCAGCGTTCCCGGAGGCAGGAGCTCGGCGAGCGGCCGCCCCTTGAGCTCCGCCTCGTCGCGCCCCAGCAGGCGCAGCGCCGAGGGGTTGAGCGCCGACACCCGCATTTCGGCGTCGAGCAGGAGCACCCCCGCGGGGACGTGGCGCAGCCCTTCCGACAGCGCCCGTTCCCGAAAGACGTGGTCGGGGATCGTCGGCTCGAGGGCGTCGGTGTCGATGAAGGCGTCCAAAACGTCCCCCCCGGGCAAGCGCACTTGCACCAAGAGTTGCCGCGGCCCTTCCGTGCCGGGACGCGACGCCGGCAGCCACGCGCGCCGGGCCTCGCCGGTCTCCCGCACCTCTTCCCGCCGGCAGGCCTCGGCGTCGCGCCTCCGCCGGAAAAGATGTGTCCGGGCCTCCCCTCCGATCAACGCCTCGCCGCGACTTCGGACCAGCCCCTCGCTGGCCCAGCGGACGCGCCCGTCCCCCCCGACCAGCGCAGTCTGGATGCCGCCTCGGTCGAGAACGCGGAGAATCTCGTCGGCCGGGGGATACTCCCCCGCCTTGGACGCCGCCTTGGCCACTGTCTCGGGACTCCGCGGGAGCGCGCCGCCGTCCGGAGTATACCGGGCGAAACCGCCCCGGGACGGCCCGTCCCCGCCGCCGCGGAAGCCCCGCGCCGCCGCTTGCGCTAGACTGCTGCACTGCCGCGGCGCGCCCGCGCGCGGCGGCGCATTCCCACCCAATCGTTCCCAAGGGAGTCCCGCGATGAGCAGCTTCGGTCCGATCCGAACCGCCGCCCGCATCGACGGCGTGACGTACGCCGTTCGCGACGTCGTGGCCTTGGCCAATCAGGTCGCGAAGTCGGGCAAGAAGATGATCTACCTGAACATCGGCGATCCTTGCAAGTTCGACTTCCGCACCCCCGAGCCGGTCGTCGAGGCGATCGTCAAGGCGCTCCGCGACAACCAGACTTCCTACTCCGCGTCCGAGGGGCTGCCCGAAGCGCGGGAGGCGATCCGCCGCGACGCGGAGGAGCGCAAGGGAATCAAGGCGATCCGCGAGATCTTCGTCGGCCACGGCGCGTCGGAGCCGATCGAGACGCTCCTCACCGCGCTCCTCGAGCCGGGCGAAGGCGTCCTCGTGCCGAGCCCCGGCTATCCGCTCTACGGCGCCGTTCTGGCGAAGCTCGGCGCCCGCGCCGTCCACTACGACCTCGACGAAGAGAACGGCTGGCAGCCGGACGTCGCCCAGATGGAGCGGCTCTGCGACGACGGCGTCCGCGCAGTCGTGCTGATCAACCCCAACAACCCCACCGGCTCCGTGGCCGGCCGCGAGACGCTGGAGAAGCTGCTCGACCTCGCCGCGCGCCGCAAGCTGGTCGTCCTCTCCGACGAGATCTACGACCGGATGCTGATCGATCCGGAGACGAAGCTCGTCTCGACCGCCTCGCTGCGCGACGACGTGCCTATCGCGACTTTCGGCGGCCTCTCCAAGGTCTGGCTCGGCCCCGGCCTGAGGATCGGCTGGTCGATCCTCAGCGGCCCCGAGGACTCGCTGCGTCCGCTGCTCGACGCGATGGGCCGTCTGGTCCGCGCGCGTCTCTGCGCCAACCACCCGGTGCAGTGGGCGGTCAAGCCGGCCCTCGAAGGGCCGAACACCCACGTCGCCGAGGTCAACGCGAAGCTCCGCCGCCGCCGCGACCTTCTGGTGGACATGGTCAACGCGATCCCCGGCTGGCACTGCGTCCCGCCGCGCGGCGCCTTCTACGCCTTCCCCAAGTTCGACATCCCCGGCCTGGACGACCTGACGCTGGTCCGCGAGATGATCCAGCAGCACGGCGTGGTCCTCGTCCACGGCTCCGGCTTCGGCCAGAAGGAAGGCACGCAGCACGTGCGGATCGTCTTCCTTCCGCAGGAAGAGCTGCTCAAGGACGCCTTCACGAAGTTGGCGGAATACACCCGCTCCCGCCGCTGACCGGCGGAACGGGACGAATCGAACGGGCGGGCCGGGCGGCCCGCCCGTTTCCATTTCAGCGCGGGCGGGGTTCCTTCTTCTTCAGAAGATCCCGGTAGAGCGCGGCGACGTCGTCGCCGCGGCCGCGCGGGTCGAAGACCCGCTGCGCGAACCCCCGACGCTCCACCGGATCGCCGGGAATCCGCCGCGGCCCGAGGACGAACCGCTCCAGCGCCTCCGCCCACGCCTCGACGTCGCCCGGCGGCAGAAGCAGCCCCCGCGGCGGGGCCGGCGTCGCCCGCCAAGCCCCCGGCCCCTCGCGCCTCCAGTCGGCGGCGAGGAGTTCCGGCACTCCCCCGACGGCCGAGGCCAGAACCGGCCGCCCCAGCGCCAGCGCCTCGAGGACCGCGACCGGCGTCCCCTCCGACCACGAGGGGAGGACGATCCCCCCGGCGGCGGCGATCACGGGGAGCGGGTTCGGCAGCGGCCCGAGAAAGAGCCACTGCGGCCCGGACCCGGCGCGCCGTTCGTCGTCGATCGCGCGGGCGACCTCGGGGGCGACCGGCCCGGCGACGACGATCGTCAGGCGCTCCGCGGCCCGCCGGTTCCGCGCGCCGAGGCGCGTCCCGGCGCGCGCGAGGAAGTCGAGCCCCTTGACCGGGACCCCCCGGCCCACGAAGGCCAGCGAGACCCCGTCCGGCGCCGCGGGACGAGTCCGGCGGCCCAGATCCCAGGCGTCGTCGGCCCCGAGCGGCGGATAGGCCGTCAGGTCCAGGGGAAGCGGGACGGTGCTCAGCCGACCTTCGAGACGCGGCACGAGGCGCGCCAGTTCGTCCCGCTGCCCCGGCGAGACGGCCAGAGCCAAGTCGGTCGCCCCCGCCGCCAGCGCCCGCTCGCAGGCCGTCCAGACCGGCGCCGCCCAGCCGGAGGCGGCCCGGCCGAGGGAATGGCCGTGGAAGGTGTGGACCGTCGCCGCCCCGCCGCCGGCCAGCCGCGCGGCCAGCCGGCCCAAGGCGCCCGCCTTGGCGGTGTGGGTGTGGACGACCGCCGGGCGGAGCGTCCGCACGAGCCGCGCCAAGGCGAGGAGCGCCAGCGCGTCGGAGAACGGCGCCGGGGCGCGCCGCAGCGCCGGAATCCGGACCGACGCCCTCGCCGCCAAGTCCTCGACCTCCCCCGGCTCGGCCCGGCCCGCGGCCAGCGCCGTCCGGAACCCGCGCCGCTCGAGGGCCGCCAACGTCGCGCCGATCGCCCTCGTCGGTCCGCCCAAGATCAGCCGGGTCGCGACGTGGAGCGCCAAGGGGCGTTCGTCCGAACTCATTGTCCCCGCTCTCCCCGTCGAATCTGGCCGGCGGCCGTGGACACCGCCGCACAGCTCGTCGTAAGATCCACCCGCGTCCGCCGTCGCGGAAAGTGTAGCCATGTGCGCCCGGCAAAGCGATCGGCGAAGGCGGGACGCGTTGAACCGTGGGGGATTTGACTCGTGGACGCGAACGCCGTGGACCATGCGAAGCCGCTTCCGGGGCTCTCGGCGCGTCTCCGGACCAACCCCCGGCTCGCCCAGCAGAACTTGGGCGGCAAGACCGTCGTCCTCCACTACGAGGGGAAGCGCCTTCTCGGCCTCAACGCCGGCGGCACGTTCGTCTGGTCGCTCTTGGACGGGCGGCGCAGCTTGGCGGAGATCGCCCGCGAGGTCGCGGACCGCGACGGAATCGATCGCGAAACAGCGGAGGCGGGCGTTCTGGAGTTCGTCCAGGACCTCCACCGGCGCGACCTCGTGATCGTCGAGCAAGGATTCGACCCGCAACGGAGCGACCGGGCGTCAGCGCCGGACGTTCCGGAGGAGAGATGATGATGGCAAGCGTGAAAACGCAGCGCTTCGTTCTCGCCGGCGTCTTCCGGCGCTGCCTCCGTGGCGCGGCGCTCCTCGCCGTCGCGGCGCTGGCGACGTCCGCCGCCTTCGCGACGAACACGGTGTGCGACGGGACGACGCGGGACTCGTTCGGCTATGTCTGCACGCTGAACGTGGGCGGCGCCGCCGGCGCGCCGCTGATCCCCGATATTCTCGAGGACGGAACGGCGTTCTCGACGATCTCCGACAGCGGTCCGCGCGGGTGGCTGCCGGCCGGCACCGCCGGCGTGAACAGCTACCGCGCGATCACCTTCGCCAACGGGGCGACGTTCTCGTTCTACGGGGCGAGCTACGGCACCGTCTACGTCTCGAGCAACGGCTACCTGACGTTCGGCGCCTCCTCGCAGGCCTCCCTGCCGGTCGGCGACGCCACGCTCGCGGCGGGGAACACCTCGCCGGCGAACGCGATCTACGCCTACGGCAGCGTGCTGAATTCGGGCAGCTCCCGCGTGACCTACCGCACCGGCGCGACCTGCACCGGCGCGGCGGCCGGCCACACGTGCACGGTGATCCTCTTCAACGGGGCCGTGCACCTCGAGGGGGACTCCACCTCGACGGCGGGCTTCGCGGTCGCGCTCGACCACACGAACAACCAGATCTACGTCGAGATCTACGCCGAGAACGAATCGGCCGACTGGACCAACTTCCTGCCGAACATCATCGGCATCCAGAACGGCGCCCGGTCGAGCATGCTTTGGTACTACCCGGATCCGTACGACACGCAGGATTCCGGCATGGCGACCCACGGCTACCAGTTCATCTTCGCCTACACGCCGGTCGTCGCTCCCGCGAACGCCTCCAAGCTGGCCGTCGCCGCGACCAACGCCGTCGCGGACGTCGAGTTCGCCCCGGCTTCCGCCGCGGCCGGCACGTTGATCCTCAAGCGGGCCAACGGCTCGGTCGCGACGACGCCGACCGACGGCGAGATATACGCCCCCGGCACGACCACCGGCGCCGGCGACTACGTCCTCTGCTCCGGCGCGGGACCCAACTGCACCGACAGCGACGTCGATCCCGACAACACCTACAACTACAAGTTCTTCTCCTTCAGCGCGGAACACAACTACTCCTCCGGCGCCTCGATCAGTTCCACGCCCGGCCAGCCCGGCTACTTCAAGTGGAACGTCGCCACGGCCGCCTCGAACCTCAATCCGCCGTCCGTCCTGGGGAACGAATCGCAGACGCTCGGCATCTTCGCCGTGGGCAACGACCGCCTGCTGCACAACCTCGCCCCGGCCGACGGCACGCGCGGCCTCTGGGATCCGCCGCAGATCGGCGGCTCTTCGCAGGCCCGCCCGCTCGCCCTGAACATCACGCCTGAAGCCGACGAAACCGACGCGGTCTACGTGTCCGGCCAGGACGGCTTCCTCTACGGCTACACGGTCGACGGCGCCGACAACGAAGCGATGACGCCGGCCGACGTCGCGAACACCGTCGGCGGCTCGGCGGGCTGCACCGGTTCCCTGCAGGCCGGCCCGGTGGCGATCCTCGCCGCCTACGACACCGTTCCCGACAACGACGCGGACGAAGCGGCGAGCGGCGTGATCGTCGGCAGCCGCTGCAGCAACGCCAACAACAAGGTCGTGATGTACAGCCGCGACCTCTCCACGGTTCTCGCTTCCTACCCCGACGGCGCCGGCACGCTGGGCATCATCAACAAGGCGCCGCTGATCCTCTACAAGACCCGGCACGTCGTCGTTCCGTTCATCACGGGCGGCATGTCGGCCGTCGTTCTCGACCTCAACACGGACAACGCGATGACCGAGACCGCGACGATCAGCGGCATCGGCGCCATCTACGCCTCGCCGGGCCTGGTTCGCCGCGACCCCGCGACGGAGTGGTTCGTCCTCGGCAACGACCTCGGCCAGCTCTTCGTCTACGACGCCGACGGCGTCGCCCTGTTCCAGATCGGCACGACCGGGAACCTCCCGACCGCGGCCAGCCCGAGCGAGGGGTACGTCAAGGGCATCGCCGCTTCGGCGCCGATGGCCGACGGTCCGGTGATCTCCAACTGGATCGTCTGGAGCACGCAGACCAAGGTCCACGGCGTCCTGCTGCGCTCGACCGGCTTCGACTTCAGCACCTACTGGGAGCGCGCCCTCGGCACGGACGCCGCGCCGGGCGCCCCCTCCATTCCGGTCCTGCTCTCCGGCTCCGCGGGCGGCGGCCCGGTCTACGCCTTCTGGGTCGGCAGCAACGACGGCCGCATCTACCGCTTCGACGCCACGAACGCGACGGCCCCGACGCCGTTCCTCGTCCGCGGCGGCGTCACGGTCGGCACGCCGGTGTTCGACTACAACGACGGCACGGGCCAGGGAATGGTCGCTTCCGGCACCGACGGATCGATCAACTGGATCAAGCTGGGCAACTGACGCTCGCGGCCGTGGGCGGCGCGCAGCGCCGCCCGCGCGGAGGATTTGGCATGAAGAACCTCGTTCGACAGTTCAGCTGGCGCGCCGCGACGGCCGGCCTGCTCGCCTTGGCCCTGTTCGCCGGAACGGCGGAAGCCCAACAGCGGGTCGCGACCCAGCGGGATGCAGCGCAGGAACAGACGTCCACGGCGCGGCAGGCGACGCCGGCCACCGCCTACGTCCGGCAGCCCGCGGCGCAGGTCGTGGTTTCGCCGGTCGATCCGGCGCAGGTCATGTCGTCGCGCACGCTGGTGAAGATCCCGGTCGTCAACCAGTTCAACGCGCTGAAGACGCTCAACGTCTACATCCTCGCGATGTACGACCGGCTCCGTCTCAACAGCCGCCCGTTCGACCAGCGTTTGCGCCTCTACCTCCCCGACGGCAATCTCTACGAGGAGCGGGTCGTTCCGTGCGATCCGGCCGGCGCCGCCGGGCGGACCATCAAGCGGGCCGACCTCGGTCCGAACCCCGTCGAGATCGCCGTTCCGCAGCGGCTCGTGCGGCTGTCGCGCGCGCTGCCCGCCGGCACGATCGACGCCCGCCTGATGCGCGACGGGCTCTTCACGTCGCAGCGGCTGATGGTCGCCGGCACGTGGATCACCGAAAACAACCTGTACGGCCTCTGGACCGCGCAGGTCGACATCCTTCAGGACGGCAAGGTCGTCAGCTCCACGCGGACCACGTTCCGTCTGACGAACCAGTGAGGGAGATCGCCATGGACGCGAAGAACCCTGCCCCGAAGGCGCAGACCCCCCAGTGGGAACGCCCCGCCGTGGAGTGGGAAGAACGTTACGAGCCGGTTGTCTTGGCGCTTTCGTGCGCCGCGCAGCCCGGCAATTGCTCCGGCGCGTCCCGGCTCTGAGCCGGGCGCAGGTCTCGGAAAGGGCGCCCTGTTCGGGCGCCCTTTCTTCAACCCACCGATGAAAACGCGCTTGAATCTCAGTATCGCCACGATCGACGTGGCGCTGACGATCGACGATCCGGCTCTCGCCGCGCGCTCGGAAGGGCGCTACGCCGACTTCCTCCGCCCGGCCGCCGCCCGATCGCCTTTGGAGATCCGCGTCGCGGCCGCCCCCGGCCCGCCGCCGGACGACCTGCACCCGGAGTGGGTCGCCAACCCCGCGGTGGACGCCGTCGGCACGCTCGACCGCGTGGAATTGCGCGGGCTCGGCTTCGCGGGGTTTCTCGACTGGAGCGCGCGCCGCGGCGAGTGCGTCGTCCCCGCCGCGCAGGCGCACGTCGATCTCTTCGTGCGCGTCGCCCTGGGGGTCGAGTTGCTGCGTCGCGGCGGCACGCTCCTCCACGCCGCGGCGGTCGTGCGCGACGACTTCGGCGTCGCCTTCAGCGGTCCCTCCGGCGCCGGCAAGAGCACCGTCGCGGAGATCAGCCGCGCCGCGGGACTGACCGTCCTCTCCGACGAGATGATCGCCTTCGTGCCCGCCGGCGTCGGCCGCCGCTTCCACGGCACCCCGTTCTGGCGCGGCGCCCCCCTCGCCGCCCCGTGCGGCGCCCTCGTCTTCCTCGAACAAGCGCCGCGCCACCGCGCGCGACGCCTCTCCCCCGCCGAGGCGCTGCCGCGCCTGATGGCGGCGGGGGGCGCCCCGCTTCCCCTGCCCGACGTGCAGAGCGCCTTCTTCGAGGCGGCCGGCGCCGTCCTGCGGCGCGTCCCGGCCTACGCGCTCGAGTTCCTGCCCGACGCCGGCCTTTGGGACGCCCTCGACGCCTTTCCCGAGTTCTCCTTCTTTCGCCCCGCCCCGCCGCAGGCGTCGGCCCTCGCGCCGCCGGCGGGACCGGCGCGCCCCTAGAGCGGCGAGGAACCGATGGAGACCCGCCCGAACGCGATGCAGCGCCTCCAGGCGCAGGCCCTGATCGACGACGTTCCGCTGTCCGTGATCCTCGAGCTCACGAACCGCTGCAACGAGCGCTGCGTCCACTGCTACGTGGACCTCGACGACGTCCGCGGCGAGCTGACGACCGACGAGGTCCTGCGGATCCTCGACGAACTTCGGGCGGCGGGAACCCTCTTCCTCACGCTGACCGGCGGCGAGATCTTCCTCCGCAAGGACGCGCTGCCGATCGCCCGCCGCGCGCGCGAACTCGGCTTCGCGCTGCGCCTCTTCTCCAACGGCACGCTGATCGACGAGGAGAAGGCGTGCGCGATCGCCGAGATCGGTCCGCTCGCCGTCGAGCTCTCCCTCTTCTCGCTCGACCCGGAGAAGCACGACGCCGTGACGCGCCGCCCCGGCTCGCTGGACAAGACGCTGCGCGCCGCGCGCCTGCTGACCGAACGCGGCGCGACGGTCGTCCTCAAGGCGCCGCTGATGCACGGCCTCGCCGACGAGCGGCGCGCGGTCGCCGCGTTCGCGCGCTCGATCGGCGCGTCGAGCAAGTTCGACCCGACGATCGTCTCCCGCTACGACCAGGACGACGCGCCGCTCGCGTTCCGCCTGACGCCGGACGACTTCCGCGGCCTCTGCCGCGATCCCGAAATGGGGCTCGCCGTCGATCCGTCCGGCCTGACGCCCCCCGACGACGGCGGCGCGGTCTGCTCATCGGCGCGCCGCGTCGCGTTGATCTCCGCCCGCGGCGAGGTCTTCCCCTGCTCGCAGCGGTTCCCCTCCGCCGGCTCGCTGCGCGAACGCACGTTCGCGGAGATCTGGGCGACGTCGCCGATCCTCCTCCGGCTCCGCAACGTCACGTGGGGCGATCTTCGAACCTGCGCCGGCTGCGTGAACGCCTCGTTCTGCGGCCGCTGCCACCTCGACGCCAAGCTGGAGGACGGCGACTTCTTCGGGCCGAGCCGCTGGGCGCGGGAGATGGCCGAGGCGCGCAAGGACGCCTTCGGCCGCGGCGGCGCGACGCGCGAGGAAAGCGTGGCCCGTCGCTTCGACGGCAAGGACCCCGTCTCCGAACTCGGCTGAGCGCCTTCAGCCCCGAAGCGGCCGGGAAAGCGCGCGGCCGATCGCCGCGACCATTCCCAGCGGCCGATCGACGACCAGCGCCGCGACCGGCCAGCGCGCCAGCTTGTCGCCCGCGCGGTCCTCCCAGAAGGCGCCGTGCGCCGCCGCCAGCCGCGCCCGCACGCCCGGCGCGGGCAGCGTCTCCTCGCCGGCCAGCGGGCCGAAGAGGCGGGCGCAGCGCAGCCGCGCCGCGTCGAAGGCGACGAGGCCGCCGACCTCGGCCGCCCGCGCGCGCCACGCCGCCGCCGCGTCGGGCGACGTCGCCCAGAGCCGCCGGATGTCGAGCCACCAGATCCAGCGTCCGGAGGCCCCGTGGAAGGCCACCGCGTGCAGCGCGAGGTGCGCCGCGACGTCGGCGTCCGCCATGCGCCGAATGCCCGCCGGCAGGCCCGGCGACGCCTCGGACCTCGCCGCCACGTCCGCCTCGTTCCACCGCGCCCGCCACGACGGACCGAGCCGCCAATGGAGGTCGATCAGCAGCCGCGGACAGGGCACGGAGCGAAAGGCCGCCGAGAACCAGCGCCGCCGCTGACGGGCGAACCCGCTCGCGTCGGTCCGGAACCCCGCCTCGGCGAGCGCGGCCAAGGCGTCGTCCAGACGGTCCTCCGCGACGAGCAGGTCGATGTCGTTCGACGGGCGTTCCCCCGGCCCGTAGAGCCGCCGCCCCACGTCGCCGCCCTTGAACGTCAGCGCCGAGACGCCGCGCGCCCGAAACCGCTCGGCCACTTCCTCGAGCGCCCGCGCGGCGAGCGCCTGCTCCCCGATCGCGCGTCGCCAGTCCGAGACCAGTTCCGCCGCGAACGACGGCGCGGACCCGCCGGCGGCGAGGAGCGACCCGGCGAGCGCCGACAGGCGATGGCGGCGGGCCAACGCGACCAGGCGCGCCCCGTCCAAGCCTTCCGCCGACGGCGCGATCCCCTCGGCCGCGAGACGGCGCAGCCAACGCCCTTCCCGACTCTCGCCCGGCCTCATTCCGCTCTCCCGTCCGTCCGATCGATCCGCCGCGCCGGCGACGGCGTCCCCTCGGGTCCCGCGCCGTTCGGCGTCCCGCGCCGAGCGCGTCGCGGACCATCGCCGGGGGCGACGACGCGCCCCCGCGGGACGATCCGGAGACGATCCGCGGCCGAACTTTCTCGCGCCGACGCTTCAGGTCCGGGCATCTTCGCACGACAAGTCAGGGAGAGGGAGTTCCCGATGAAGACCGCCCGCGCCGCAGCGGCGCTGTTGAATCTCTGCCTCGCCGTCTCGCCGGCCGTCCTGGCCGCCGGACCGGCCCGCCCCGCCGCGGACGGCGCCGGAACGCCGAGCGTGCCCGGCAAGAGCGCATCCGCCCCGGCGAAGGCCCTCGCCCAGGCGACGGCCCCCGCGCCGGCGAAGGCCTCCTCGCCGGCGAACGGCGCCGCCTCGAGCCGTCCGCGAGGGGGCGCCGCCGCGGCGTCCTCCCGGACCGCGCGGGGCAAGACGACGGGCGGCGCCTCCCGCTGGGCCTCCAGGCCGAAGGCCGAGACGGGCCGCGCCGGGAAGTCCGCCGCCGCATCCAAGGCGCCCGCGGTCGGCGCGGCGAAGGCCGCGCCGAAGACGACCGGCCAAGGCGGCCCGACGGCGACAGCCCCGGCCGGCGCCGCAGGGCGCGCCGGCAAGGGCGCGAAGCCTCAGGTCGAGACGAAGGGCCAAGCCGCGGCGGCCGCGAAGAACGCGCCGAACGTCGCCGCCGCGAAAGCGCCCAACGGCGCCGCCGCGAACGCGCCGAGCGTCGCCGCCGCAAACGCGCCCAACGGCGCCGCGGCGCCCGCCGTCGCGCCGACCGCCCCCGGCGGCCCGGTCGCCGCCGCC
>JAJFTU010000439.1 GCA_021372775.1 bacterium
GAAGCTCCTCGCGCGCCACGCTCCGTCGGGCGACTGCCCCGACTGCCGGCGGCTCGAGGACGCGCTGCTCCACACGATCGACACGCTGCGCCGCACCAAGAACAGCTTCAAGTCGAAGGAGCTCGGCCAACTCCGCCGCGATCTCGAGATACTTCTGAAAAAACCGTAGGGGCGGCCGGCGCGTCCCGGTTGTCGTGTCCCCGCTCAGGATCCCTCCGCGCCCGCCGCCCGACGTGGACCTCGCAAAACACTGCCTTTGCGTTTCGTCGCGCACTGCCCGCGGGTCTCGGCGCGCACTGCCCTCGCGTGTCGCGGGACGCGCGTCGTGCGGCGGGGGCGGCGGCTCCGCCACGGGGCAACGGCTCGCCGCCGCCCCCGCACGCCCGACGCGCTGTCGTGTTCGGTTGCGCGCAACGCTGATTGCCTGCGGGGGGATGGTCCTTGTTGGATGGTTCGTGCGTCTCGGGTCGCCTCGCGCCGCGGCCTTGGTTCGCGGTCGCTTCGGCGCGCTCGGCGTCGAGGCGTCAGGGCGCGTGTCCGTCGATGGGCGCGCCTCGCGCGGCGGGGGGCGGCGGCTCCGCGACGGGGCAATGCTCCGCCGCCGCCCCCCGCGGCACGACCCGCTCGTCGTGTTCGAGGCCGCGATCGCGACGGGCGACGACGGGCGTGTAGGGGCGGCGGGCGCGGAGGGATCCTGAGCGGACGGATGATCGGCGGGATGCGTCAACCGCCCCGGCGCGCAATCCGCGGCGCGCGGCTGTCGTATTTCCCTTGTCAACCGCGTCCGCGCGTCGCGCGTCTTTCTGAACGATCCGCGCGGTTGGACCGTCGCGGATGGAAGGAGACTTCGATGCGCTTTCTTGCCATCGCCTTTGCCGCCGCGCTCTTTCCCGTCGCCCTTGCCCAAACCGCGCCCGCGCCTCCGGCGCCGACGCCGGCTCCGGCGCCGAGCCCCGAACTCCGGCAGGACCGCCGCGACCTGCGGCAGGACAAGCGGGACCGTCGTCAGGACGTCCGCGACGTGCGGCAGGACCGCCGCGATCTGCGGCAGGACAAGCAGGACCGCCGGCAGGACGTCCGCGACGTGAGGAAGGACGAAAAGCAGCTCGCGCAGGACAAGGCGAGCGGGGCCCCCGCGGCGCAGGTCCGTCAGGACCGTCGCGACGTCCGGCAGGACGCGCGGGACGTGCGGCGCGACACGCGCGACGTGCGCCAAGACCGCCGCGACGTCGCCCGCGACAAGCGCGACGTCCGCCAGGACACCCGCGACATCCGCAAGGACCGCCGCGACATCCGCCGCGACAAATAACCGACGATCGTACGGGAGGCTGGCGCGCCCCGACGATCGTTCGCGGGCTCAGGAGTCCTCCGCGCCTGCCTCCCGTGCTGCGATACGCGAATCCTTGCCTTTCGGCGCCGACGGCAATATTCCGCGTGAATCACGTCGGGAGGCAGGCGCGGTGGTGGCTTGAGCTCGGACGCGGAAATCGGGGCGCGCCAGCCTCCCCTACGGACCAAAGGCAAGGTTCCGCGTGAATCACGTCGGGAGGCAGGCGCGGTGGCGTCTTGAACTCGGACGCGGAAATCGGGGCGCGCCAGCCTCCCCTACGGGCCGTCGGTTATTCGCCGTAGCGGGCGATCGTGCGCTCGATCGCGCGGGCGCAGACCGGGCAGAACGGCTTGGCGCCCTTGGTGAACATGATGCAGTCGAGCGCCGGGCGGTAGAAGCCGTGCGCGATGTAGTTCGCCCCCTCGAACGCCC
>JAJFTU010000440.1 GCA_021372775.1 bacterium
ACGAACTTCTCGACCTCGCTCGGATCGACCTTCGTCACGGAGTGCTTGCCGATCGTGACCGTCGGGCCGTGGTCGCAGTTCTGGGCGCAGAAGCGGGCGCGCACGCGGAACTTCTCGGAGAGGCCGCGGCGGCGCAGCTCGGCGGCCAGCCCTTCGAGGACCCGCCAGCTCCCCTTGATGTAGCAGTTGGTGGAAACGCAGACCGCGATGTCCACGACCTGGTTCTCGCGCAGGATCTCTTCCACGGTCTCCTCCACCCGCATCGAGCGGCGCCCGTAGGTGGTGTGCAGGGCGTGGTGGCTGACTTCGCTCACCGGCTGGCCGAGCCACTGGCTGTAGAGCCGCTGCACCGCAGGGTTGTCCTGGCTCTTCTTGAGCTCCGTCTCCTCGTCCATCTTGTAGAGGACTTCGAGCCGCAGCTCCCGTTCCTCGTCGAGCTTCGGGGCCGGGTTGCCGGAGCCGTTGATGCAGCCGCCGGGGCAGGCCATGACCTCGATCAGGTCGTAGGCGATGTCGCCGCCGCGGATCCGGTCGATCAGCCGCTGCGCGTTCTGCAGCCCGGAGACGACGGCCACGCGGACCGTCTTGTCGCCGATCCGGACGCGGGCTTCCTTGATCCCCTTCAGCCCGCGGACGTCCTCGTACTCGACGTTCTCGAGCCGCTCGCCGGAGATCTTGTCCGCGGCCAGCCGCAGCGCGGCCTCGGAGACGCCGCCCGACGCGCCGAAGATGATCCCCGCGCCGGAGACCTTGCCGAACGGCTGGTCGAGCTCGCGCGGCTCGAGGGCGAGGAAGTCGACGTTCTTCTCCTCGAACATTTGCAGGATGTCGTTCGTCGTCAGGACGGTGTCCACGTCGGCGCTGCCGTCCTTGGCGAACTCCGGCCGCTTCGCCTCGTACTTCTTGGCGTTGCACGGCATGATCGAGACGAAGTGCAGCCGCTCGCGCGGCGCGTCGATCTGCTTGGCGAAGTACTCCTTGACCACCGCCCCGAACATCTGCTGCGGCGACTTGCAGCTCGAGAGGAGGTTGAGGAGATCCGGGGCCACCTTCTCGCAGTACTGGACCCAGGCCGGGCAGCAGGAGGTGAACTGCGGCAGCCGCTGGCCGGAGGAGACGCGCGAGAGGAACTCGGTCCCCTCTTCCATGATCGTCAGGTCGGCGGTGAAGCAGGTGTCGAAGACGTAGTCGAAGCCGACGAGGCGCAGGCCGGCGCAGAGCCGCTTCATCGCCTCCTCGCCGGAGACGCCGTACTTCTCGGCCAGCGCGGCGCGGACGGCCGGGGCGATCTGCGCGGCGGTGATCTTCATCGGGTCGTGCAGCGCGCGGTAGACCTCGGGGAGGACCGGCCGGAAGGCCAGCGCGCCAGTCGGGCAGACCGTCACGCAGTGGCCGCAGGAGACGCAGGTGGTCTTCTCCAGCGGGCGGCCGTCGTTCGGGCCGATCGTCAGGCGGGAGCCGACCTCGGAGAAGCTCAGCGCGGCCGAGCCTTCCATCTCGCGGCAGACCTTGAGGCAGAGGCCGCAGAGGATGCACTTGCCGGAGTCGCGGACGAGGATCGGGTGGCTGTCGTCCACCGGCAGCGGCCGCGGGCGCGGGGCGGTCTTGTCGAACGTCACGCCGTAGCTGCTCGCGTAGCCGCGGAGCTGGCAGTCGTAGCGCTCGCTGCAGCCGCAGGAGAGGCAGCGCCCGGCCTCGGCCATCGCCGTCCTGGCGTCCCAGCAGCCGGTCGTCTCGTCGAAGGTGCGGACGCGCTCCTCGGCGGCCATCACCGGCAGCTCGTGGCGCTTCTTGGCCTCGGCGCCGCGGAACTCTTCTTCCGGCAGCTCGTCCCAGCGCCCCTTGGTGCAGGTGTAGTCGGGGAGGCGCGACGCGACCTTGCCGGTGCGCAGGTACTCGTCGAGGACCTTCGCCGCCTTCTGCCCGGCGCCGATCGCCGAGACGGCGATGTCCGGCCCGGTGACGCAGTCGCCGCCGGCGAAGACGCCGTCGATCTTCGTCGCGTAGGTCTCGCCGTCGATGGAGAGGGCGCCGCGCGTCATGTGCGCGCCGAGCCCGACCTCCTCGCCCGCGACCTTCTGGCCGATCGCGGCGACGACCGCCGTGCAGAGGATCTCGAACTCCGAGCCCTCGACGGGGACCGGCTTGCGGCGCCCGGAGGCGTCCGGCTCGCCGAGCTGCATCCGCACGCAGGTCAGCGCCAGGCGGTCGCCCTTGCTCTCGATCTTGACCGGCGCGGCGAGGAACTCCGTCGTCACGCCTTCCTCGAGCGCCTCTTCGACCTCGATCGGCAGGGCGGGCATTTCCTTGCGCGTGCGGCGGTAGACCAGCGTCACCTGCTTCGAGCCGAGGCGCAGCGCGGTGCGCGCGGCGTCGATCGCCGTGTTGCCGCCGCCGACCACGCAGACCGCGTCGCCGAGGTCGATCTGTTCGTGGCGCGCGACGCGGGCCAGCATGTCGAGGCCCGACCAAACGCCCGGCAGGTCGTCGCCCGGGCAGCCGATCGGCGTCGCCTTCTGCGCGCCGAGGCCGGCGAACACCGCGTCGAACCCCTGCAGCTTGAGCGTCTCGATCGAGAAGTCGCGGCCGAGCTTCTGGTTGCAGCGCAGCTCCACGCCGAGGTCGAGGATCGACTGGATCTCGGCGTCGAGGACGTCCTCGGGGAGGCGGTAGTACGGGATGCCGTAGCGCAGCATGCCGCCCGCCTTCTCGTTCATCTCGAAGACCACCGGCGAGTGGCCCATCCGGCGCAGGAAGTAGGCCGCGGTGAGGCCGGCCGGCCCGCCGCCGATCACGGCGACGCGCTTCCCCGTGTCGGGGGCGACCGACGGGCGGTACGGCGCGGGGTGCTTGCGGTTCCAGTCGGCGACGAACCGCTTCACGCCGTTGATGTTGACCGCCTCGCCGACGGCGTTGCGGCGGCATTCGCTCTCGCAGGGGTGCGGGCAGACGCGGCTGCAGGTCGAGGGGAGCGGGTTGCTGTCGACGATGACCTGGAACGCCTCGCGGAAGTTCCCCGCGGCGACGTGGTAGAGGTACTTCTGGATGTCGATGTGCGCCGGGCATCGCTGCGAGCAGGGAGCCTCGCAGTCGCCGTAGTGGTTGCGCAGCAGCGAGCCGAGGAAGATCTGGCGGAAGTTCTCGAGGGCCGGGGACTTGGTGCGGATCTCCATCCCCTCGGCGACCGTCGTCCCGGTGGCGGAGATGAAGCGCGAGCGCTCCCCCTCGACCAGCTCGACGGTGGAGAGTTCGGCGCCCGACGGCGGGCTGACGCGGGGGTCGTAGCCGAGCGCGGGAATGTCCACGCCCGACAGTCGCGCGGCCTCGATGATCGAAATCCCCTCGGGAACGTTGAGCGTTTGTCCGTCAACCCTGATTGTGATCATCGTCCACCTGTCCCGGGGCCGAGAAGCAGCCCGAAAATGGGTCACGTCCCTCTTCAGACCC
>JAJFTU010000441.1 GCA_021372775.1 bacterium
CACGCGCAGCACGCCGCAGCGGCGGAAGGCGGCGTCGAGGACGTCGTCGCTGCCGGTGAGCGAGCCGGTGTGCGAGGCCGCGGCCTTCGCCGCCGCCGCCGTGCGCCCGACCTTGATCACGATGATCGGCTTGGTCAGCGCAACCTCGCGCGCCGCGGAGAGGAAGGCCCGCGCGTCGCCGACCGACTCCATGTAGATCAGGATCGCCTCGGTCTTCGGGTCCTGGCCGAGGTAGTCGATCAGGTCGCCCCAGCCGACGTCGGACATCGAGCCGATGGAGACGAAGGCCGAGAAGCCGACGTTCTCCTTGTGCGCCCAGTCGAGCACCGACGTGCAGAGCGCGCCGGACTGGCTGATGAAGCCGAGCCGGCCGGGACGGGCGATCGAGCGGGCGAAGGTGGCGTTGAAGTTGGAGACCGGGCTCATCACGCCGAGGCAGTTCGGCCCGACGATCCGGATGCCGCCCTTGCGCGCTTCCTCCAGCACCTGCTGCTCGAGCGCCAGCCCTTCGGCGCCGAGCTCCTTGAAGCCGGCGCTGATGATGACCGCCCCCTTGACCCCCTTCTGCGCGCACTCGCGGATCACGCCGGGAACGACCTTCGACGGCGTCGAGATGACCGCCAGCTCGCAGTCGCCGGGGATCGCGGAGACCGAGGGGTACGCCTTCACGCCGAGCACGCTCGGCCGCTTCGGGTTGACCGGGTAGACCGTCCCGCCGAACGGGTTGGTCACGAGGTTCCACATCAACGTGCGGCCGACGCTGTTCGCGGCCTCGGTCGCGCCGACGACGGCCACGCTCTTCGGCGCGAAGAACACGTCGAGCGGATGAGCCTGGGCGTGAAGCAGATCATGGGCCCCTTCAGGGGCGGACTTCTTTCCCCCTTCGTCGTTCGCCATGGATCGTCTCCTATCTTTTGCGCCGTGCGGGCGAGAGCGTCGCCGCGGCGTCCGCGCGGAGAATCAATACGGTCCCGGAGCGCCGGACGCGCCCGGAAAAAGGACGGCCGATCGTAGCACCGAACCCGAAGAGGGGGCCGGGACGGCCGCGGCCGGCGGCCGGCCGGGGGCGCGGGAACTGTCCGCGGAAACCGCTCCCGTCGCGCGCGCGCGGCCGCCCCCGCGGCGCGGCGCCTATTCGCCCGCCGAGAAGACCGCGGTGGACCACGGAACCTTCTCGATCGGCGGCTTGAGCTCGCCTTGCGCCTTGACCTCGCGCCAGCGGATCCCCCATTCGTCGAAGCGCCGCCGGTTCGACGGGAACGCGCCGAAGTCGACGGCGATCGGCGTCCCGCGCGCGGCCAGCGCCGCGAGTTGCGCGCGCACGTCCCTCGTCTCGCCGACCATCGCGTAGGCGTGGAACGACGCCACGAGCGCGACGTTCAGCGCCATCGCCGCGACGAGCGCGATCCCCAGCGCCCGCGCCGCGCCCTTCGGCCGCGAGGCGAACAACGCGGCCGCGACGACGATCGGCGCCAAGGCGATCTGCGGACAGAACCGCGCCCACCAGGACTCAGGGTTGGCGACGGCGCAGACGAGGATCGCGCCGACGACGAACCCGCCGATCAGCGTCCGCCGCCGGTCGCGCCGCCACGACGCCGCGAAGCAGGCGACGGCCAACAGCAGCGCGCCGGAGAACAGCGGTCCCCACCCCGCCATGCGGGCGTCCGAATCGCGGCCGATGAAGAGCTCCCGCCGGTGGAGCCGAAACGGCGCCTTGAGTTCCGGCTCCCGGTTCAGCAGCGCGCAAGCCTGCGAGGTTTCGGCGGCGAGCGAGACGGCGAGATTGACGAGGCGGTTGCGGCCCTCGAAGCTCCGCGGGCGGTTCGCGGAGACGACGTCCACCGCGCCTTCCCCGCGCACGGGGAAGAACGGGCTTCCGTGGGCGCGCCAGTTCGTCACGTAGGGATGCCAGCCCAGCAGGAAGAACGCCGCGAGCAGGAAGCCCGCGGACCAGACCGCCGCCTTGCGCGCCCGCGCGCCGCCGCGGAGCGCCCACGCCGCGACGACGAGCGCGGCGGCGGCGATCGCGGCGTAGCCGACCCCCGTGAACTTCACGAGGACCAAGAGGACGAGCGACGCCGACCACGCCGCGGCCGCCGACCACGACGCGCGGCGCCGCCACAGCACGGCCGCCGCCGCGGCGATCACGCAGTACGAGGACAGACGCCCGTCCACGTACGTGCCGGTCATCTGGCAGACGCTGACCGGATTGAGCGCCGCGATCCCCGCCAAAACGAGCGCCGCCGTCCGGGACAGGCCCACGGCGAGCAGCGCGGCGAAGGCGAGCGCGAGCGACGCCGCGACGGCGGTGAAGTTGAAGAACTTCATCGTCTCGATGCGCCCGGTCGCGGCGAAGAGCGGGTATCCCGACAGTTCCGCGCCCATCGGGTAGTGGTTCAAGCAGGACTGCTGGATCGGGTCCGCCGTCGCCGCCTCCGACGTCCACGGATTCCACCCCGCGTGGATCTGCAGCAGCTCCTCTTGGTGATACCACTGCCCGTCCCACGACGTGTCGATGAACCACGCCGAGCACGCCCCCGCCGCCGCCCCGACCGCGGCGAAGATCAGCAGCGCGCCGACGACCGCCTTCCGCGAAAGCCGTCCCGCCTCCCGCAGGACCAGCACCACCGCCTCGAGCCCCGCGACGAGCCCGACCCCCGCCGCCCACGCCTGCGGCCGCGCGCCGAGCGCCAACTGCGCGACGACGACGACCAGCGCGACGAGCTCGAAAACAACCAGCCCGACACCGACGGCCTCGCTGACCGCAAGCCAGACTTCGCAAGAGCTCTGCAGCGGCTCCTCGCTGGCGGCCAGCCCACAGCGCAGTTCCCTCGCCCAGTGCGCCGCCACAAGCGTCACGCGTCTCGCCACTCTTCCCTCTCCGCTCGGGCATTGCGCCGCGCGCGACTTGGTTTGCCCTGGAGCGCCGTGCTGTGTCGTCTCCGCTGCAAGGGCTTCCCCGAGCTACATTTGCCGGAAGCCCGCGCCCGAGCCTCGCCCATGCGCCGCTCCTACTCTGCGACCGAAAAGACCGTCAGCGACATCGGCACGGCGTAGATCGGCGGCTTGAGTTCGTCTCTCGATCGAACCTCTCGCCAGCGGATCCCCCATTCGTCGAAGCGTCGTCGATTGGCGCGAAACGTCCCGAAGTCTACGTTGATCATGGCGCGACGAGCGGCGAGCTCCTCCATTTGAGCCCGTACCGCTCTCGTCTCGCCGATCATCGCACGGGCATGATATGCGCCCACAAGGCCAACGTTCACCGCCATCGCCACGACCAACAGCGCGGCGAACGCCAGCGTCCAGCCCTTCGGCCGAACCGAGAGAAGCCCAGCGGCCACGACAACCGGCACTAGCGAGAGTTGAGGGAAGTAGCGCGCCCACCACAGCTCTGGATTCGCGATCCCGCAGACTAGTATCGTGCCGGTCGCGCATGCGGCGAACAGCGCCGCTCGCCGATCACACCTCCAAAGCAGCAGACCGCAGGGAACGACGAGCAGCAACACTCCCGAAAAGAGCGGGCCCCATCCGGCCATTCGCGGATCCGGATCACGGGCGACGCGGAGCTCCGACATCGACAAGACAAAGGGGACCTTCAACTTCGGCTCTGCGCCATTCATGGCGTCGGCTTGAGCGGTTTCGGCCAAGAGGGAGATACCCACTTTCGTCAGACGGTTGCGACCGGCAAAGCTCCGCGGGCTATTGTGCGACATGATGTCCACCGCGCCATCGCCGCGAACCGGGTAGAACGGGTGCCCATGTAGACGCCAGTTCGATAGATATGGATGCGCGCCGAGCAAGAAGAACGCGACGATTAGGGCCGCCCCCGACCACGCAATGACCGTCCGCGCGCGGGCCGCGCCGCAGAAGATCCATGCCACCGCCACGAACGCCAGCGCCGCAAGCACCGCGTAGCCGACGCCTGTGAACTTCACCATCACCAGCAACGCCAGAGACGCGGACCACGCCGCCAGACGCAT
>JAJFTU010000442.1 GCA_021372775.1 bacterium
TCGTAGCGGCTGCCGGCGGCGAGGTCGGTCGCCCAGTTGCCCGGGTCCATGTAGCCGACGGCGACCATCAGCGCCGGGCCGGCGACGGCCAGCCAGCGCCGCCAGCCGGGGCCGCCGGCCGGCACGAAGACCGACCCGTGCGCCTCGCGCAGCGACAGCCCCTCGCCGTTCCCGTTCCGCTTCTCCATCGCGCTCACTGTACCGGGAAAACCGGCCGGCGCGGGCGCGGCGGCGCCGCGGGCGAACGCCCCCGGCCGCGCGATCGCGCTCGGGCCGACGCCTCGGCGCGGGCGCGGCGGCGCGCCGCGCGCCGCGGCCGCCTCAGGTCGGCCGGTGCTCCCGCCCGGCGAGCACGCGGTAGAGCGAGGCGAGGGGCAACTCCGCCGGCGCGCGGCCGTCGGCGAGGTTGCGCCGCGAGACCGCCCGCGCGGCGCGCGCGGCGCGGGCCGACTCCTCGATGTTCCCGAGGCGGCGGTGGATCTCCTCCGCCGCGCGGTGGCTGCGCGCGACGAGGTCCGGGGCGCCGGCGGCGCGCGCCAAGGTCCGCGCCTCGACCAGCAGGCGCAGCGCGGCGGCGGCCCGGCGTCCGTCGGCCAAGGCGCGCGCCGCGGCCAGCAGCGCCTCGGCGCGGATGGTGCGGTCGGGGGAGAGGGCGGCGCGCGCCGCGAGCCGGCGCGCCTCCTCGGGGCGTCCGAGCCGGCGCAGCGCCTCGGCCCTGGCGAGGCCCCCGACGAGCTCGAGCGGCCCGTCGGCGGCGTCTTCGGCGGCCCCCAGCGCCGACTCGGCCTCCCGGGCGTCGTCCCCCTCGCCGGCGAGGAGGGCCAGCGCCTCGATCAAGCGCGCGGGGCGCGGCGCGCGCTCCGCGGCGGCCCGCGCGAGGGCGGCGGCGAGCCCCGGCTTCCGCGCTCCGAGCTGCGCGGCGGCGAGCAGGAGCCCCAGCGCCGGCTCGGCGCGCTTGAGCGGGCCGATGGCGAGCTGCAGCGCCTGCGCGCAGGCCGACCAGCGCCCGAGCGCCGCCTCGGCCTCGGCCCACGCCTCGAGCGTCGGGCGCGGCAGCGGCCTGACGCTCGTCCGCGCCGCGGCGCGGAAGGCGCGGGCGGCGGCGTCGGGGTCGGCGGCGGCGAGCGCCTCGAAGCCGCGCCGCTCGAGCGCCGGCGCGTCGTCGCCCTTCTTGTCGAACAACGCCGCCAGCCCGTCCACGACCGCCCCGGGCGGCTCGCCGACGGCGCGCATCAGGCAGAGAAAGCGGGGGAGGGCGAGGTCCGCCTGGCCGTTCTCGACCCGCGAGAGATGGGAGCGGGTGATCCGCATCCCCTCGGCGTCGCTCGCCTGCTCGACGTCGTCGAGCGAGAGGCGCCCCTCGCGGCGCACTTGTTGGAGGGCGCGCCCCACGGCGCGCCGAAGCTCGATCCTGCTGGCGGTCATCGCGGTTTTCCTCCCCCCGCGGCGGACACGGCGTTGCGGGAACGGGCGGAAGGTGACGCCGGCCGGCGCGGCCGCCAACCGGCCCCCGGGGCGGCGGCCGTCCGGCCCCGTTCGCGGCGCGGGACGAGGCGGCGCGGGCGCGGGAACTGTGTCCCCGCGGGCCGTCCCGGCGCGCGGCGAACCGATCCGCCGCACGACGGACGGGCGCGGCGGAACGCGCGCGGCCCGAAAAGAAAAGGCCGGGCGCGGGGCCCGGCCTTTCCGTGGTCTTCGACGAAGGCTCGATCAGAGCGGGCGGAACTTGGCGGTGAAGTGACGCAGGAACGGCGGCTGCTCGACGATCTCGACGCCGCGCAGTTCCTTGCGGCGCGCCGCGACCTCGCCGATCGCCTCGACGACGTAGTCCATGTGGGACTGCGTGTAGACGCGCCGAGGGATCGCCAGGCGGACGAGCTCCATCGGCGCCGGGATCTCCTCGCCCTTCTCGTTCTTCGCGGCGAACATCACCGAGCCGATCTCGCAGGCCCGGATCCCGCCGACGCGGAAGATCTCGATCGAGAGGGACTGGCCGGGGAACTGCAGCGCCGGGATGTGCGGCAGCATCGCCTTGGCGTCGATGAAGACGGCGTGGCCGCCGGGGGGCTCGACGAGCGGCACCGCCGCCTTGCGCAGCCCGGCCGCGAGGTACTCGGTCGAGGCGATGCGGTAGCGGAGGTAGTCCTCTTCGAGCGCTTCCTCGAGGCCGACGGCGATCGCGTCGAGGTCCCGTCCGGCGAGGCCGCCGTAGGTGAGGAACCCTTCGCCGAGGATCAGCGGGTTGACGAGCTGCGAGTAGAGCTCCTCGTCGTTCAGCGCGATGAACCCGCCCATGTTGGCGATGCCGTCCTTCTTGCACGACATCGTGGCCCCGTCGGCCAGCGAGAACATCTCCTGCGCGATGGCGCGCGGCGTGCGGTTGGCCTGTCCCTCTTCCCGCGTCTTGATGAACCAGGCGTTCTCGGCGAAGCGGCAGGCGTCGATGAAGAACGGGATGCGGTGCTTGCGGCAGACCGCGCTGACCTCGCGCAGGTTGGCGAGGCTGACCGGCTGGCCGCCGCCGCTGTTGTTGGTGACGGTGATCATCACCACCGGGATGTTCTCCCGGCCGACTTCGGCGATCAGCTTCTCCAGCGCCGCGACGTCCATGTTTCCCTTGAACGGCGCGACGAGCTCCGGCCGGCGCCCTTCGGCGCAGACGAGGTCCACGGCCTTGGCGCCGCGGGCCTCGATGTTGGCGCGGGTCGTGTCGAAGTGGGTGTTCGACGGGATCACCGAGCCGGGCTTGGCGATCGTGCCGAACAGAATCCGCTCCGCGGCGCGGCCCTGGTGCGTCGGGACGACGCGCTTGAAGCCGGTGATGCCGCGGACCGCCGCCTCGAACCGCTCCCAGGAGAGCGCTCCGGCGTACGACTCGTCGCCCTGCATCACCGCGGCCCACTGGGCGGCGCTCATCGCGCCGGTGCCCGAGTCGGTGAGAAGGTCGATCGTGATTTCCCGCGCGGGAACCATGAACAGGTTGTAGTGACTGCGGATCAGCGCTTCTTCGCGCTCTTCCGGCGTGCTCATTCCGATCGGCTCGACGCTCTTGATGCGGAACGGCTCGATGATGGTCTTCACTGCTGACTCCGGGACGCGCGGTGGGGGACGACTAGAATGGCCGCCCGGAGGCTCGCCGTCAAACGGCGGTCAGTTGGTGATCTGCCGCAGCCCGGCCCGGACGACCTTCAGTTCGCCGAGGAAATCGAAGACGCTCGGCGCGCGCCGCGCCGGATCCTTGGAGAGGACCCGCGCGACGAGATCCTCCAGCCCGCGCGGCACGCCCTGGCGGAGCGAGGAGAGGGCGGGGGGCTCGACTTCGAGCTGCTGCCGCAGCACCTCGGCGACGTTCTCCGAGGCGAACGGCTCGCGTCCGGCGATCAGGAAGAAGGCGAGGATGCCGAGGGCGTAGAGGTCGGCCCGGGCGTCGGCCGCCTGGCCGCGGATCTGCTCCGGCGCCATGTAGGCCGGCGAGCCCATCACGAGCCCTTCGCGCGTCAGGTGGACGTCCCCCTTGCGCGCGATGCCGAAGTCGCAGAGGTGCGGCCGTCCCTCGCCGTCCACGAGGACGTTCTCCGGCTTGACGTCGCGGTGGACGATGCCGAGGCGGTGCGCCGCGGCGAGCCCCTCGGCGACGCCGGCGACGACGTCGAGCGCCTGCCCGAGCGGGATCGGCCCGCGCGACGCGGCCCACTTCCGCAGGTCCACGCCGTCGATGTACTCCATCACGATGAAGCGCATCTCGCGCCACCGCTCGAAGGTGTGGACGCGGACGACGTTCGGGTGGTTGATCTGGCGGGCGAGCCGGATCTCCTGGATGAACCGCTTCTCGGTGTTCTCGTCGAGCGCGCCGGCGAGGACCTTCAGCGCCACCTTCTCGTCGAGCACGAGGTCCTTGGCGACGAAGACGGTCCCCATGCCGCCGCGGCCGATCTCCTTGAGGATCTCGTAGCGGTTGGCCATCAGCGCGCCGGGGAGCAGGTGCGTCCCGTGCAGGTCCTCGAGCAGCTTCTGCGCCGAGCCGGTGCGGCGCGAGCGGTCGGGCACGAGGCAGCCGGAGATGACGCGGCGCAGCAGTTCGGGCACGGGCCGCTGCGGATCGCGCGGGAACGGCGGCGGCGTCTTCCCGTCCGGCTCGCTCGCCGGCGGCGGGGCGCCGAAGAGCATCTCGTAGGCGACGACGCCGAGCAGGAAGACGTCGGACGACGAGTCCATCCGCTCGTGCGCGTCCACTTCCGGCGGCCGGTAGGAGGCGTCGGGGCCGCCCCAGTCGGCCTCGCGCAGCGCGAGGCCGAAGTCGACCATCTTCGCCTCGCCCGAGGGATTGACGTAGATCGTCTCCGGGCGCAGCGAGCGGGCGAGCAGCCCGAGCCCGTGGGCGTAGTCGAGCGCCTCGGCGAGGCGCGTGAAGATCTGCACCGCGCGCGGCACGTCGAGCGGCCCGTCCTGGCGCAGGATCTCGCGCAGGCTTCGTCCTCCGACGTGCTCCTCGACGAGATAGACGCCGGTGCCTTCGCGTCCGGCCTCGTAGACGCCGGCGATCGCGGGGTGGTGCAGGCGCGCGACGCGGCGGGCGTCCGCGAGGATCCGGTCGGCGGCCTTCTCGTTGCGGACGACGTCCGGCCCGAAGCGGCGCAGCACGACCGGCCGCTCCATCACCGTGTCGCGCGCGAGGAGCGCGGCGCCCGGCGCGCGGCCGGACAGCTCCCCCTCGACCGCGTAGCGCTCGGGGAGCCGCTGCGGGCGCTGCGGCCCGCTCGTCGCCTTCGCCGCGCCGGCGCGGTTCTCGAGCCGCTCGAGGCGCGCCGCGGCGTCGGCGAAGTTGAAGTCGATCGAGACCAGGCGGCGCAGCGCGTGCGTCGCCTCGCGGGCCCGGCCGGCGCGCTCCAGCGCCGCGGCGAGGAGGTAGAGCGCCTCGACGGCGTGCGGCGGATCCGGCTCGGTCGCCAGCGCCCGCTTGTACTGCTCCGCGGCCAGCGCGTCGTGACCCTTGAGCTCGAAGAGGCGGCCGAGCATCGTGCCGACCTGGTACCGCTCCTCCGGCTCCTCGGGGGAGAGGGACTGCAGGATCTCCACCGCTTCGTCGATGTTGCCGAGCTGCTCGTAGATCTTCGCCGCGTCGAGCTTGCGCCCGCCGTCGAGGTAGCAGCGCGCGGCGTCCTGCAGCGCGCCGGCCGCCTCGAAGCAGCGCGCCGCCTCGCGCATCGCCCCCGCCCGGCGGAACATCGCCGCGGCCTCGGGCAGGTTCCCCGCCCGCTCGTGCGCCGCCGCGGCCGCCGGCAGGTCGCCCGCCGCCTCGTGGGCCCACGCCGCCTCCGCGGAGCAGCCGAGCGCCTCGAGACACTGCGCCGCCTCGGCGGGACGTCCCGCCTCGAGGAACAGGCCCGCGGCCTCGCCCCAGCGGCCGGCGGCGTGATAGGCCTGCGCGGCGAGGAGCGGTTCGATCTTCTCCGGCGGCTGCCCCTCGGCGACCGTCGCCGCGCGTTCGGCTTCGCCCGCCGCGAGATACGCCTTGACCGCGCGCGCCGGCTGCCCGGCCCGTTCCCAGGCGCGGGCGGCGTCGGACGAGCGGCCGGACCGCTCGTACCACTTCGCGGCCCCGTCCGGATCGCCGAGCGAGAGGAGCAGGTGGGCGCAGCGCTGGGCGAGCGCCTGGATCTCGACCGTGTCCTGCGGCGCGATCCCCGCCTTGCAGAGGGAGTCGAGGCAGCGCGAGGCGCCGCCCGCCTCCCGCGCGTCCAGGAACAGCCGCGCGGCGCGGAGATAGTCCCCGGCGTGCTCGTAGAGCGGCGCCGCCTTGCCCGGACGCCCGGCGTCCGCGTGGATCTGCGCGGCGCGCCGCGACTGCCCGGCGTCGATGAACAGGCGCGCCGCCCGGTCGCGGTCGCCGGCGCGCATCGCCTGCTCGGCGGCCTCGAGCAGCATGCCGCCCAACTCGAAGTCGCGGGACGCGGCGGCGTAGTCGCCGAGCTGGACCGAAACCTCGCCGGCGGCGCGGTACAGCCGCCCCTTGCGGTACATCTCGAGGGCGCGGGGGAGGTTGCCGGCGAGCCGATAGAGGTCCCCCGCCGCGGCATGGTCGCCGCGCAGGGCCGCCCATCGAGCTTTTGCCGTCCACTCGCCCGCCATCGTCCTCTGCGTCCGCTCCGAAGATAGGTCCCGGCGCCGCCGGCGGTCCACGCCGTCAGCGCGGCACGAAATTGACCTCGACCTGCGTCCGCCCCCCCGCGGCGCGCGCCAAGAGCGCGACGGAGGCCCTCGCCCCCCGCGCCTGGCCGACGACCGCGCCGTCCGCGCCGACCGCGACGTCCTCGTCCTCGGTCGCGCCGAGCGACGGCCGCGCGGCGGCGAGCGCGGCGCGGGCCGCCGCCTCGGCGTCCCCTCCGGGCGCCTCGAGCCGGAACCAGACGACCCCCGCGGCGGGCGAGGCGTCGCCCTGCGCGACGACGCTCCAGCCGCGCGGCCAGGACGGCTGCGGCTTGAAGGGGACC
>JAJFTU010000443.1 GCA_021372775.1 bacterium
CACGAGGTTGAAGATCGTCTCGTAGTCGCGGCGCTGGCGACGCAGTTCGTCCTCCGCCTCGTGCCGCTTGGTCATGTCCAGGAGCAGCGTGACGAACAGCTCGCCGTCCACGAAGCTCCGCATCTCGGCCCATCGCGACGAGCCGTCCTTGGCGCGGAACTCGAATTCGGCCGTGACGACGACGCCGGTCCCGTCGAGCGGCACCGAGTGCGCGCGTTCCCGCCAGACGTCCACGACGAACCGCCGAAACGCCGGGTCGGGGAACGCCAGCCGCCACCAGTCGTCGATCGTCGGGATGTCGTCGATGGTGTAGCCGAACAGCTCGGTCATCCGCTGGTTGACGGCGAGGACGCGGCCGGAACGGTCGTGGAGGTTCGCCGCGACCGGCAGCAGGAGGACGCAGCGGTCGTACCAGGCGCGCGCATCCCCGCCCGCGCCCGGCGGGCCGACCGTCTGGACGGGGGGACACGCATCCGAACGGCGCTGGTCCACCAAGAGGTCCCGCTCCTCCCCGGCAATATCGCCCAAGCCGGTCCGTCAAGCCAGCGCGGGAACGGCGGGTGTTGACCGCGGGGCCGCAATCCCGTAACGTGCGCGCGATCCAACGGGGGTTGGGAGCGTCTCGCGTGCTTTCGGTCGGCGTCCAAGGGTTCGGTCCGGACATCCAGGCGATCTTGCTGATCGTGCTGGGCGTGTGGTCCGGCGCCTGCGGCCTGCCGATCCCCGAGGAGATCCCCCTCCTCACCGCCGGCGTCCTCGCCGCGATGGGGGTCCTGCCGGTCCACTGGGCGATCATCTTCGGGCTCGCCGCCTGCCTTTCCGGCGACGTCGCCGTCTTCGCCGTCGGCCGCCGGATCGGCCAGCGGATCGAGCGCGGCTCGCGCCTCCGCCGCCTGCTGCGCGGCCGCTATCTGCTCCGCGCCCGCCATCTCTACCTGCGGCGCGGCCGGTTCGCCCTCTGCGCGGCCCGCCTCGTTCCCGGCCTCAAGATGCCGTTTCTTTTCACGGCCGGCGCGTTCCGCATGCCGTGGGGGCAGTTCCTGCTGCGGGACGCGGCTTCGCTGGCGGTCCTCGTCCCGATGCTGGTCCTCTTCGCCTACAGCTCCAGCCTGAGCATGACGCAGATGACCGGGGTCGTGCAGCGGGTCGCGGTGATCTGCGGCGCGGCCTTCGTCGCGCTGGCCGCGGCGTGGCTCGCGGTTTCGACGATCCGCCGCCGCCGCCGCCGCACGTGGCGCGCCCGCTGCGTCGAGGCCGGCATTCCGGTCCATTCGGACGCCCGCAGCGCCGGCGTCCCGGCCTCTTGGTTCTGACCTTCTTCAGCCGGTCTATGATGGGCGTAACTTGAGCCGGGAAGGGAGCCCCGTGCGCCATCTCGTCGTCCACGCCCATCTCTACCAGCCGCCCCGCGAGAACCCTTGGACGGAGGTCGTCGAGCGCCAGCCGTCCGCCGCCCCGTTCCACGACTGGAACGCCCGCGTCTCCGACGAGTGCTACGAGCGGCTCGGCGCGGCCGGCGTGCGCGGCCCGGACGGACGGGTCGTCGCGCTCGTCAACCTCTTCGCGCGGCTCTCGTTCAACGTCGGCCCGACGCTCGCCGCGTGGCTGGCCCGCGAACGGCCGGACGCGCTGGCCGACGCGGTGGCCGGCGACCGCGCCGCCCGCGACCGCACCGGCCACGGCTCGGCGCTGATGCAGGCCTACGGCCACCCGATCCTCCCGCTCTGCGAGCCGCGCGAGCGGCGGCTGCAGCTCGCCTGGGGCAAGGCCGACTTTCTTCGCCGCTTCGGCCGCCAGCCGGAAGGGGCGTGGCTGCCCGAGTGCGCCGTCGACCTCCCGACGCTCGAGGCGTGCGTGGACGCGGGGCTGAAGTTCACGGTCGTCGCGCCGGAGCAGGTCCGCGGGATCCGTCCGCCGGACAGCGACGCGTTCATCGACACCCCCGGGGCGTCGGTTCCGCCGCACCGGCCGTACTGGGTCCGCCTCCCCTCCGGGCGGCGGTTCACGGTCTTCGTCTTCGACGGGCCGCTGTCGCGCGGCGTGGCCTTCGGCGGGACGCTCCGCTCCGGCGAGACGCTCCTCTCCGCCTTCCGCGCCGCGCTCGACGGCGCGCCGAACGAGCAGGACTCGCTGGTCCTGATGGCCGCCGACGGCGAGACGTTCGGCCACCATCAGAAGAACGCCGAGTCGAGCCTCGCCGAGGCGCTGCTGCGGGCGCGGATGGCCGGGATCGCCCGCGTGACCCATCTCGGCGAGCTCTTCCACCGCTGGCCCGCGACGTGGGAGGCCCACCTCGCGACGCCGTCGGCGTGGTCCTGCGCCCACGGCGTCGGGCGCTGGGAGCGGGACTGCGGCTGCGTGGCCGCGTCCCATCCCGGCTGGAGCTGGGGCTGGCGGCAGGTGCTGCGCCACGCCGTGACGCTGCTGCGCGACCGCGTCTTCACCCTGGCCGAGCGGCGCGGCGCCGAGCTTTTCCGCGACGTCTGGGCCGCGGCCGAGGCGTACGGCGAGGTCCTCGCCGCCCCCGCGCCCGGAGAGCCGATGGCGGCGCTCTTGGAGAAGCACGCCGCCAAGGGGCTCGACGACGCCGGCCGCCTCAAGGCCGCGGCGCTGCTCGAGCTGCTGCGCCAGACCCTCTTCTCCGCGACCTCGTGCGGCTGGTTCTTCGACGACATCGCCGGCATCGAGGCGACGCAGGTGCTGCGGCACGCCGAGCGGGCCTGCCAGCTCTGCCAGTTCGTCTTCGGCGTCGATCCGGAACCGGACCTCGCGGCGATCCTCGCCTCGACGCGGGCCAACGAGCCGGGCGCGGGAACCGGGGCGGACGTCCTGCGGCTGCGGGCGCGCCCGTCGCGCCGCACCGGAGGCGACGTCGCCGCGGCGCACGCCGCGAGCCGCCTCGCCGAACTGCTCGACGACCCGAGCCCGTCGGCGCCCGCGGCGACGGCGTGCGGCGCCTACGTCGCCGAGGACGTCGCGGCGCCGAGCGTCGCGCGCGGCTCGGGCGGGCGGATCGAGATCGAAGGGGAGGTCGCGGTCCGGCACCTGCGCGCCGGCGCCGCCGAGCGCCGCCGCTTCAAGCTCGTCTGCGGCGCGCCGGGGTGCAAGATCGCGCTGGAGATCGACGGCAAGCCGGCGGGGCAGCCGGCGCCCGAGGCGCGCGAGGCGCTGCTCTTCCTCGCCGCGCGGCGCGCCGCGAGCCTCCTCCCCGCCCCGAACGAAGAGACGCTGATCCGCCTGGCGTGGTTCGGCCGCGAGGCGCGCGCGCTCGGCGCGACGCTCCCCTCGCCGTTCCCCGAAGCGCTCCGCGGCGGGGCGCGGGCGTTGCTGCAGGACCTGCTGCAGCGCCAGCCGCGCGATCCCAAGGACGGGCTGCGGCTGCTCGCCGGCGCGCTCGCGGCCGCCCGCTCGACGGGGCTGGCCCCCGCGGACCTCGGCGACCTGCGGCCCGACCTGGAGCGGCTGCTCGCCCACTACGCCGGCTGGACGCTCGCCGCCGCGCCGGAGGCGCTCCCGTCGCTCGCCGCGGCGATCGAGGCCGCGCGCCTCGCGGCGGGCGAGGCCGTCCTCTCCCGCGCGCGGCGCTTCCTCGTCGAGCGGCAGAACCTCTTCCCCGCCGACGAGTTGCCGGCCCTGCTGGGCGCTGCGGGCCTCGCGCGCGACGCGCTGGCCCCGCAGGACGCGCCTCCCGCGCCGTACCTGGACGACGATTCCGACGCGCTGGTCTAGCGCCGAGGTGGAGCGATGAGCGAACTGCGCCACGATCCGATCAACCGCCGCTGGGTGATCATCGCCATGGAGCGGTCGAAGCGGCCGGACGAGTTCGTCTTCGAGCCGCCGATCCCCGCGACCGACGAGCCCCCCTGCCCGTTCTGCCCCGGGCAGGAGAGCCGCACGCCGCCCGAGCTGTTCGCGCTGCGCGAGCAGGGGCCGGCCAACGGTCCGAACTGGCACGTGCGGGTCGTGCCGAACAAGCGGCCGGTCCTCGCGATCGAGGGGGAGCCGGACCGGCGCGGCGTCGGCGTCTACGACCGGATGCGCGGCATCGGCGCCCACGAGCTGGTGATCGAGGCGCCGGAGCACCGGCTCCGCCCGGCGCAGATCCCGCTGTTCCAGTTCGCGGCGGCGCTCAACGCCAGCCGCCAGCGGATGATCGACCTGCAGCGCGACCGGCGGTTCAAGTACATCCTGCTCTACCGCAACTACGGCGCCGCGGCCGGGGCGACGATCCATCACCCGTTCGAGCAGCTCGTGGCCACGCCGGTCACGCCGCTCTCGGTGGTGACCAAGCTCGAGTCGGCGCGGCAGCACTTCCACGTCAAGGAGCGCTGCGTCTTCTGCGACATCCTGGCCCAGGAGATCGACGACGGCTCGCGGATCGTCCACATGGACGAGCGCTTCGTCTGCTTCGCCCCGTACGCCTCGCGCTTCCCCTACGAGCTTTGGCTCTTCCCGCGGCGCCACGAGCACCAGTTCGCGGATCTCGACCAGGCGGGGGTCGAGAGCCTCGCCGCGCACATGCTGGAGGTCTTCCGCCGGATGGAGACGGTCCTCGGCGATCCGCCGTTCCACTGGATGTTGATCAACGCCCCCAACGTCAACGCCGGGGTTCCCCGGTCGGGCTTCTGGTCCACGATCCCGTGGGATTGGCACTGGCACATCGAGATCCTGCCCCGGCTGATGCCGTTGGCGGGATTCGAGTGGGGCACGGGGTTCTACATCAACCCCACCCCCCCCGAGGACGCCGCGGCCTTCCTGCGCGACGCGAAATGACCCCGGGCGCCGTTTTGACAGGCGCGCCCCGGGACCACAAAATTCTCAGTTCGCAAGGGGGCCGCGCGAAATGAAGATTCTGATCATCGGGGCCGGTGGCCGCGAGCACGCTCTGGCTTGGAAGATCCGGCAGTCGCGGATGGTCGAGGAGCTCTTCTGCAGTCCGGGCAACGCCGGGATCGCGGAGATCGCCGACTGTCCGCCGCTCGCCTCGTCCGATCCCGACGCCGTGGCGGACTTCGTCGCCAAGCAGGGGATCGACCTGACGGTCGTCGGGCCGGAGGTGCCGCTCTGCCAAGGGCTCGCCGACAAGATCAACGCCAAGAAGCGGGCCTGCTTCGGCCCCTCCGCGGCCGCGGCGCGCCTCGAGGGGAGCAAGGTCTTCTCGAAGCAGTTCATGACGCGCCACGGCGTGCCGACGGCCCCGTACGAGATCTTCGACGACGTGGACGCCGCGATGCGCGCCCTGGACACGTGGGAGGCGCCGCTGGTGGTGAAGGCAGACGGCCTCGCCGCGGGCAAGGGGGTCTTCGTCTGCGAGACGATCGACGCCGCGCGCGACGCCGTGGCCAAGCTGATGGTCCAGAAGGCGTACGGCGGCGCCGGCCGCACGGTCCTGTTCGAGCGGTTCCTCGCCGGACGCGAGGCCTCGTTCTTCGCCATCTCGGACGGCGTGCGGGTCATTCCGCTCGTCACCTGCCAGGACTACAAGCGGGTCTTCGACGCCGACCGCGGCCCGAACACCGGCGGCATGGGCTCCCACTCGCCGGCGACGCACCTCGACCGCCCGACGATGTCGTACGTGCTGGAGAAGGTCGTCGGCCCCACGGTGCGCGGCGCGGCGGAAGAAGGTTATCCGTACCGCGGCGTGCTCTACGTCGGGCTGATGCTCACCCCCGAAGGGCCGCAGGTGCTCGAGTACAACTGCCGCTTCGGCGATCCTGAGACGCAGGTCCTGCTGCCGCGCCTCTCCTCCGACCTCGTGCCGCTGCTCCACGCCGCGGCGCAGGGAGACCTCTCCTCGGTGCGCGTCGAGTGGCGCCGCGAGGCGGCGGTCTGCGTCGTCGGCGCCGCGCAGGGATACCCGGGGCACTACCAGAAGGGGAAGAAGATCACCGGCATCGAGCATCTCGCCGGGCGCCCGGACGTCTGGGCGTTCCACGCCGGGACGCGCACCGGCCCGGCCGGCGAGATCCGCACCGCGGGCGGCCGCGTCTTCGGCGTGACCGCGCTGGGCAAGGACATCGCCGACGCCCGCCGCCGCGCCTACGAGGCGATCGGCCAAGTCAGCTTCCCCGGAATGCACTACCGCCGGGACATCGCCGCCGGCGCGATCGAGCCGACGCGCAACGGGAACCACGTCTGATGAGCCAGAACGTCCAAGTCGCGATCCTGATGGGCTCCGCCTCCGACCTGACCGCGATGTCCGAAGCGGCGCGCGAGCTGAAGGGGCTCGGCGTGCCGTTCGAAGTGGAAGTGACGAGCGCGCACCGCACGCCGGACCGCACGGCGAAGTACGTCCGCGAGGCCGAAGCGCGCGGCGTGAAGGTCTTCGTCGTCGGCGCGGGGATGGCCGCGCACCTCGCCGGCGCGGTCGCCGCCAACACGACGCGCCCGGTGATCGGCGTGCCGCTCCCCGGCGGCGTGCTCGACGGCCTCGACGCGCTGCTCGCGACGGTGCAGATGCCGAAGGGGATTCCGGTCGCGACGACCGCCGTCGGCAAGGCCGGCGCGGGGAACGCCGGGCTGCTCGCCGCGCAGATCCTCGCCCTCGGCGATCCGGAACTCGCGGCGAAGCTGAAGGCCCACCGCAAGGCGCAGGAAGAGAAGGTCGTCGCCTCCTCGGCCGACGTCCGCCGCAAGCTCGAGGAGCTGCTCTAGCGCGCTTCCGCCGCGCGTCCGCCGGTCCGCCGGCCCGCGCCGCGACATCGCCCCGCGCCCGCGTCGCCACGGGCGCGGGGTTTCGTTTTGTGGTTCGATGACGGGCGGAGCGCGCGATGGCCAAGCGGTATTTCGTCCACACACTCGGCTGCAAGCTGAACCAGTTCGACGCGGCGCGCGTCGAGGGACTGCTGCGCGCCGGCGGCCTCGAGCGCACGGACGATCCCGCCGCGGCGGACGTCGTCGTCCTCAACACCTGCACCGTCACCGCGCGGGCCGACGCCGAAGGGCGGCGCCTCGCCCGGCTCTACCGCCGCCTCGCGCCGAACGCGCGGATCGTCGCCGCCGGCTGCTACGCGCAGCGCGATCCGGAGGGGCTGGCCGCGCTCGGCGTCTTCGACGCCGTGGTGCCGCTGGCCGAGCGGGAGCGCCTGCCGCGGGAGCTGCTCGGCGCGGAGGCCTGCGCGGCGCAGCCGCCGGGGCTCTTCTTCGCCGACGCCGCGCGCGCCTACCTGCGGGTGCAGGAAGGCTGCAATCTCCGCTGCAGCTACTGCGTCATCCCCAGCGTGCGCGGGCCGAGCCGTTCGTTCGAGCCGGCGCCGCTGCTCGAGGAGGCGCGGCGGCTCGTCGCGGCGGGGGTGCGCGAGATCGGCCTCACCGGCGTCAACACCGGCGAGTGGGGACGCGACCTCGAGCCGAAGCGGGAGATGGCCGACCTGCTCGAGGCGTTCCTCGCCGCGGAGTGGCCGCGCCGCGCCGACGACGACGGCCCCGCGGTCCGCTTCCGCCTCAACTCCCTCGAGCCGCGGACGCTGACGCCGCGGCTGCTCGCGCTGATCGCCGCGGCACCGGACCGGCTCGCGCCGCACGTCCAAGTGCCGCTGCAGAGCGGCAGCGACCGTACGCTCGCCGCGATGCGCCGCAACTACCGCACGGCGTTCTACCGCGACGTCGTGGAGGGCGCGGCGGCGCGCGTGCCGGGGATCTGCCTCGGCGCCGACGTCATCACCGGCTTCCCCGGCGAGACGGACGAGGACCAGGAGGCGACGCGCGCCTTCGTCGAATCGCTGCCGCTCGCCTACCTGCACGTGTTCTCCTACTCGCCGCGCCCCGGCACCCCCGCGGCGGCGATGCCGGGCCGTCCGCCGGCCGACGTCGCGCGGCGCCGCACGAACGAGCTGCGCGCCGCCGGCGCGCGCCTCGGCCGGGCGTTCCGCGAACGGCTGCTCGGGACGACGCAGCAGGCGCTCGTGCTCGACACGCCGGCGAGCGACGGCCGGCTGCGCGCGTTGACCGGGAACTACGTCGAGCTGCGCCTTCCCGCCGGCGCGGCGCCGGCGGGCGCCGTCGTCGCCGCGCGCCTCGCGGCGGTGGAGCGGGACGGCAAGCTCGTCCGCGCCGAACGGGTCGCCGCGCCGATCCGCTGACACCCTTAGCCGCCCCGCCTGACCGCTCGAGGATCGCTCCCGCCGACCGGCGCGGACGCGGCCGTGCGCCCCGCCGGCGGCGACCGCGAACGCGAACGACGCGTCCGTGCCGATACAGCGCGGACGCGGCCGTCCGTCCGGCCCCGCTGGCCGCAGGGCGCCGCGCCGCGTACGTTTGTCGCACGAGGTCCGATGCGCGCCTGTTGGATCCTGCCGTTCGCGCTCGCCGCGGTCGTTCCGGGCGCGCCCCGCGCCGACGATGCGGGTCCCCTGCGCCGCGAGATCATGCGTCGGCTGACGGTGGGGCGGGTCGCGCTCGAGCAGGGGGACGCCCAAGCCGCGGCGCGCGATCTCTGCTGGGCCAGCCGCCGCGCGCTCAACTCCCACGACGCCGCCTGGTTCTGCGGCCGCGCGCTCCTCGCCGCGCGCCGTCCCGAAGACGCCGTCAAGGCGCTGGAGATCGCGACCGACATCGACCCGCGCCATCTCGGCTCGTGGGTCGATCTCGGCGACGCCTTCCTCGCCGTCGGCTCGCCCGACAAGGCGCGTCCCGCCTACTACAAGGCGCTCGAGCTGCGCAAGGACCATTCCCCCGCCTTCGACGGCCTCGCGCGGCTGGCGCAGCGCACGGGGGACGAGCGGGGCGCGCTGGAGCTGTTCGCCAAGGCGCTCGACGCCAATCCCGCCGACGCGCGGGCGCGGCTCCACCGCGGGCAGCTCCATCTCGCCGCGGGGCGGCTCGCGCAGGCGATCGAGGACATCGCCGAAGCGGCGCGTCTGCGGCCCGACGACGCGGAGGTCCAGATCGGGCTCGGCCGGGTCGAACTGCGCGCGCGGCGGAGCGACGAGGCGCTGCGCGCGGCGCGCGCGGCGAAGCGGCTCGCGCCGAAGGACGCGCGTCCCGACTCTTTGACGGCGGAGATCTACGTCGCGCTCGAGGCCTATCCCGAAGCCGAGGAAGCGGCGCGCGCCGCGCTGGCGCGCGATCCGTTCGAGGCGCGCGCGCGCCTCGCGCTCGCCGAAGCGCTCGGCCGGCGCGGCCGCGTCGGCGAGGCGCTCGAGGCGCTGGCGATTCCGGCGGACGGGCCGTACGAGCGGCACGAGCTGGCGGACTTCGACGAGGCGCGGCGCCGCTGGACGGCGCGGCGCGACGAACTGGCCCGCCTCGAAGGCGAGGCGGCGAGGCCGGACGCGGCGCCCGATTCGTTGCTCGCGCTCGCCGCGGCGCGCGCGGTGGTCGGCGACGACGAAGCGGCGGCGGCGCTCGCGCTGCGCGCCGCGGCGGCGACCGAC
>JAJFTU010000444.1 GCA_021372775.1 bacterium
CTGGCCGATGCGGGGCTGCCGGCCGTCTGCATCGAGACGCGGCACCTCAAGGGGGCGATCGGCGCGATGGCGGCGAACAAGACCGACCGCAACGACGCCCGCGCCATCGCGCAGGTGGTCCGGTCGGGATGGTTCAAGGCGGTGCACGTGAAGTCGACTGAGAGCCAAGGAGCTGCGGGTCCTGCTGTCGGCGCGGGAGTTCCTGGTCAACAAGGTCCGCGACCACGAGAACGAGATCCGCGGTCTGCTGCGGCCGTTCGGCCTGAAGGTCGGACGGATCGGGGCGGCTGGCTTCGAGGCACGGGTGCGCGAGCTCGTCGCCGAGCGACCGGTGCTCGTGCTCTGCGTCGAGGCGCTGCTGACGGCACGGGAGGTGTTGCGGCGGGAGCTGAACCGGCTGCACCTGGCGCTGCTACGGGTGGTGAAGAACGACGAGCTCTGCCGGCGCTTCATGACGATCCCCGGCGTCGGCCCGGTGACCGCGCTCGCCTTCAAGACCACCATCGACCGTCCCGAGCGCTTCCGCCGCTCCGCCGATGTCGGCGCGCATCTCGGGCTCACGCCGCGGCAGTACCAGTCCGGCGAGATTGATCGGCGAGGGCGGATCACCCGATGCGGTGACACCTTCACGCGGACGGCACTGTTCGCCGCCGCCAACGTGATGCTCAGCCGGACGACGCAGTGGACCGCGCTGAAGGCGTGGGGGACGCGGCTCGCGGCACGCAGTTCGCTGAAGAAGGCCAAGGTCGCCGTCGCGCGCAAGCTGGCGGTCATCATGCACCGGATGTGGCGGGACGAGACGCCGTTCCGCTGGACCGCGGCCTGATCCACCACCTTCCGGTCGGAGCCGGCTAACGGCTGCGATCGGTCCGAGGTCCCGGCAGGGACGGGGATGAGGCGAAGGCCGCACGAATGTCTGGAGCCGCCGGCAGATGCCCGCGAGCCCGCCGTTTAGCTTGGTCCGCCTCACCTTCGGAACCCATCATGCGGCGGTGCTCCCGACCGCGGACAGAAGCGAGACCCCAGCCGGGTCAGGACCGAACGTTGCGCTTGACGCCCAAGCCCCGACTACAGAAGACACTCGTCGCGCAGCCGACCGTTGAAGCTCTCGACGAAGCCGTTCTGCTGCGGCTTGCCCGGCGCGATGTAGTGCCAGGCGACGCCGGTGCGGTTGGTCCACTCCAGGACGGCGCGGCTGGTCATCTCGGTGCCGTTGTCGCTGACGATGACGGCGGGCCTGCCGCGGCGGGCGACGAGCGCGTCGAGCGCGCGCACGAGGCGCCGGCCGCCGATCGAGCCGCCGATCGAGGTGTCGACGACCAGGGCCAGCGCCTGAGCTGGGTGAAGTCGTCGACGATGGCGAGGATGCGGAAGCGGCGACCCCAGTCGAGGGCGTCGGAGACGAAGTCGAGGCTCCAGCGCTGGTTCGGCCCGTCCGGCAGGGCCATCGGCGCGCGCGTCCCGGTCGCGCGCTTGCGGCCGCGGCGCCGGCGCACCGCCAGCCCCGCCTCGGAATAGAGCCGGTAGAGTTTCTTTCGGTTCATGGTGATGCCCTCTCGTTCGAGGAGGATGCCGAGCCGTCGGTAGCCGAAGCGGCGCCGCTCGGCCGCCAGGCTCCGCAGCCGCTCGCGCACGTCGCCATCGCCGGGATCGGGCTCCCGGCGCACGGTCTTGGGATCGATCCGGATGAGCTCGCAGGCGTGCCGCTGGGAGAAGCCGCGCTCGGCCGTCAGGCGGAGCACGGCCTCCCGGCGCGCCGCGAGCCCGGTCAGTTTTTTCCCAGCAGATCCTTCAACGCCGCCACGTCCAGCATCGACTCGGCCAGCAGCTTCTTCAGCCGCCGGTTCTCGTCCTCGAGCCCCTTCAGCTTCTGCGCATCCGACACCTCGAGCCCGCCGTACTTCGCCTTCCAGCGATAGAAGGTCTGCGGGCTGATCCCGTGCCGGCGACAGACCTCGTCGGTCGTCCCGCCCGCTTCCTGCTCGCGCAGCACGCCGATGAGCTGCGCTTCCGTAAATCTGCTCTTCTTCACGTCCGTCTCCTTCGGGATGACGGACTCTCACTCAAATCGAGGGATCAGGAAGGGGGCAGGTCAGCGGCAACCCCGCCAGACCGGCAGCGGACGGCCGTGCCGGTCGCGCTCAAGCGCGTCGCCGAGCGGCACCGCATCGACGGTCACGGCGTTTCCGACGCGGCACACGCGCTGGCCGGGAAGCCCCATCACCCGCTTCATCAGCGGCGTGTCGAGCGGCAGAAAGTGTCGCGTGGCGAGGAACCAGGCAAGCGGCTTGGGCGGCGTGACCGCAACCAGATCGCCGGTCGCGAGCCGGCCGGCGGGACGCAACGCATACAGGCCGACCGGCACGCTGGCGGAGGCGTTCCACAGCAGGCGCGGCGTCACCTCGACCACGCCCATCACGGCCAAAGACAGGCTGGCGACGATCGCCGTCGCGACATAGGCTTGGCTGCTCATCGCTCGATCTCCCGGCGCTTGAGCCATGCCCGATGGCGTTCGGCGCTATAGCCGCGTGGCTCCTCGCCGGTGCCAATACGGTTGGCGACGTGCCGCCAGTGATCGGGCGCCACATCACACGGATCGACACCGGCTGCTTCCACCGTGTCGATGTGGCGGAGCACCCGCTCGACCTTCGGCCAGCCTTCGACGTGCAGCAGGATATCGCCGCCGGTGCGGACGAACGGCAGCGTATGGTACGGCTCGCCGGGATCGACCGCGCGCACGATGTCTATACGCGAGGAGACCGTGCCGTAATCGTTGGCCGCCCAGCGGACGAAGGCGAAGACGCTGCCCGGCCGGAACGACAGGACGCGGCGGCGGCGGTCGATGATCCGCTCGCCAACATGCCGGCCGAACCTGATCCAGTTCTCGACCCGCTTCTCGATATGCGTCAGCTCGACATGGGTGAGGCTGTCGGACGGTCGCGCGGACGGCACGGCGAACGTGCCCGCGCGCATCGCTGCGGCGGTCATAGGTTATCTCCTCGATGTTCGAAATCCCGCCCCATCACCACGGCGAGCGCGGCTTCGGTGCGCAGGATGGTGCGGCCGATGGCTTCGAGGATCTGCGGCAGGACGGCGTCGCCGAACGCCTCGACGATCAGGCCGGCGGCAGCCGGCCGGCGTCCATCGCCGAGCGCAACGCGCGCGTCAGCCAACCCGGCGGATAGCCCATCATCCAGCCGTAGGTGACGGGCAAGGTCCGCGAGGCTCCAGTCAGCCCGTGATCCTTCAGCAGCGCCGCGATCGACCGCGCATAGGTCCACCGGTCCGGCGCCCGGCCGGTCATCGCGCCGTCGAGCACCGCGTCCATCGTCGGCGACTTGCGCCGGTCGTAGGCCGGCGACCATGCGTCCATCCGCCGGTCGCGCTTGGTCGGCGTCGGCAGCATGTCCGCCGCGTGGCGGAGCGGCTT
>JAJFTU010000445.1 GCA_021372775.1 bacterium
CACCGTCGAGGACATCGCCGCGGTGCGCCGGCAGTTCCCCGACGTCGTGATCCTCGCCCATCCCGAGTGCAGCCCCGAGGTCGTCGCGGCGTGCGACTTCTCGGGGAGCACCTCGGCGATGCTCGCCTACGTGCGCAAGGCCGGCCCGGCGCGGCTGCTGCTCCTCACCGAGTGCAGCATGGCCGACAACATCGCCGCGCAGAACAAGGACGTCAACCTGCTGCGCCTCTGCTCGGCGCGCTGCCCGCACATGAACGAGATCTCGCTCGAGGAGACGCTGCTGTCGCTGCGGCGCGACCAGTACCGGATCGAGGTTCCGGAGGAGATCCGCGTGCCGGCCAAGCGGGCGATCGACCGGATGCTGGCGATCCGCGGCTGACCCGCCGCGCCGAAGGCCAAGGGCGCTCCCGGCGATCGACGGGCTCGAGGCGGCCGCGGCCGTCCCGCGCCCGCGGCCCCGGAGACGAGAAACGCCCCCGGCCGGTCCGCGGCGCGGGGGCGTTCGCGGCCGAGTCGGCCGCGGTCGGCGCTCAGCCGACGACGTTGAGGTTCTGGCCGATCCCCATCATCTTCAGCAGGGCGTTGGCCGCTTCCTCGCTGTTGTCGAGCGCCTTGCGCAGCAGCGCCATGTCCTTCTGCGCCGCCGCGTTGTCGTTCTTCGCGGCGAGGGCGCCCTGGACCATGTCCGAGGACAGTTGGACGTCGCCGATCTCCATGCCGCCTCCTGCGCGAACGACGCGCGCCCGGGCGCGCGCGTCCCTCTCGGACAACTTATCGGCCGAGCCGCCGCCGGCTTGAGTCGATTCCGCCGGGGCGCGCGAGTATCTTCGGTCGCGAGAGGCGGCGACGCCGAGGAGGTCCGAAGTGCTGCTCGCGGGCGACGTCGGGGGAACCAACACGCGGCTGGCGCTGGTGGAGGAACGCGGCGGCGCGTTCGAAGTCGTCGTCGCCGAGACCGCGCCGTCGGGCGAGGCGGAGGGCCTCTGGCCGCTCGTCGAATCGTTCCTCGCCCGCCATCCCAAGCGGGTCGACGCCGCCGGGTTCGGCCTTCCGGGGCCGGTGACCGGCCGCCGCGTGAAGACGACGAACATCCCTTGGGTCGTGGACCACGACGCGCTCGAGGAACGGCTCGGCGCGCCGGTCGCGCTGGTCAACGACCTCGTCGCCGCCGCGCACGGCGCGCTCGCGGCGCGCCCGGAGCAACTGGCGATCCTGCAGGAAGGGGCGCCGGCGCGCGGTGCGCGCGCGGTCGCCGCGGCGGGGACGGGGCTCGGCGAGGCGATCATCTTCCGGCGCGGCGACGAGCTCGTTCCGTCGGCCTCCGAAGGGGGGCACGCCAGCTTCGCGCCGCAGGACGACGAGGAAGTCGAGCTGTGGCGCTTCGCGCGCCAGCGCTTCGGGCACGTCTCCTACGAGCGGCTGGTGAGCGGGCCCGGCCTCGCCGTCGTCTACGACTTCTACCGCGCGCGGCTCGGCCACGCCGGGCCGCTTCCGTGGGCCCACGGCGAGGACCCGGCGGCCGCGGTCTCGCGCGCCGCGGCGACCAAGGCGGATCCGGCGGCGGAGGCCGCGTTGGCCCGGTTCTGCTCGATCTACGGCGCGGAAGCGGGAAACCTCGCGCTCAAGGCGCTGGCGGTGGAAGGGGTCTACCTCGCCGGCGGGATCGCGCCGAAGATCCTCGCCGAACTGCGGCGCGGCGGCTTCCTCGACGCGTTCCTCGCCAAGGGACGGTACCGCGGGCTCCTCTCGCGCGTGCCGGTCTGGGTCGTCCTCGACGACCACCTCGGGCTGCGGGGGGCGGCGCGCGCCGCGAGCCGCCTCGCCTGAACCGGCGCGGGGAGCGGGCCGCGCCGCGCGAAATGGACCGTGCGGCGCCCCGGTGCTATCCTCGCCTGCGCGCCCGAATATTGAAAGTCGGGCGAAAATCAGGGACCAGAATGAGTCAGCGACCGGGCAGACATCACGACGACCTCGTCCGCCGCGCGCAGGACGCGCTGGATCGGGAGGACTTCAACGAGGCGGAGGCTCTCGGGCGCCGCGCGTTGATGCTCGACCCCGAGTCGCTCGACGCCCGCGGCGTCGTCGCCGCGGCGCTGATCGAGCAGCTCCGGTACGAGGAAGCGGTCGTCCTGCTCGACGAGTTGCTGGCCAAGGATCCGGACGACCTGGTCGCCCTCACGGATCTCGGCCTCGCCCGGTTCGAGCTCTGCGAGTTCGAAAAGGCCGAGGCGGCGCTCTCGCGGGCGCTGGAGATCGACAACACGGATCCGCAGGGGCTCTACTGGATGGCCCTCTGCCTCGAGCGGCACGGCGAGTACGAACTCGCCGAGCGGTACTTCGAGCGGGCCCACCAGCACGGGCCGGAAGACTATCCGCTCCCCGCGCGCACGACGCCGGCCGACTTCGAGGCGACGCTGCGCGGGGCGCTGGCGGAGCTGCCGGAAGACATCCGCCGCGAGATCAAGAACCTCAAGATCATCGTGGACGACCTGCCGCGGGAGCAGGACCTCACGGACTTCGAGCCGCCGCTCGATCCGTGCCTCTACGGCCTCTACGTCGGCGTGCCGCTCCCCGACCGGACGACCGCCGACGCGCCGCGGCTGCCGGACAACATCTACATCTACAAGCGGAACCTCGAGCGGATGTGCTCGGACCTCGAGACGCTGCGCGAGGAGATCCGGATCACGCTGCTCCACGAGATCGGCCACTACCTCGGCTTCGACGAGGACGATCTCGCCGAGCGCGGCCTGGCCTGATCCGC
>JAJFTU010000446.1 GCA_021372775.1 bacterium
GTTCGTGCGCGACCTCCCCGACCTGTTGCGGCCCGGCGACCTGCTCGTGATCAACGACACGCGCGTCCTGCCGGCGCGGATCTTCGGCCGGAAGGAGACCGGCGGGCTGGTCGAACTCTTCCTGCTGGAGCGGCGCGGCGCGGCGGAGGGACGCGAGACGTGGCGCGCGCTGATCGGCGCGTCGCGCGCGCCGAAGCGGGACGCGGTCGTCCTGCTCCCCGACGGCCACGAGGCGCGGATCGTCGAAGGGCCGGGGGACGGCGGCGAGGCGCTCGTCGAACTGAGCGGCCCCGCGCCGGTCGAGGAACTGCTGCGGCGCCGCGGCCGCCTGCCGCTGCCGCCGTACATCAGGCGCGCGCCGGACGATCCGCGGACCGCGCGCGACCGCGAGCGGTACCAGACCGTCTTCGCGTCGCGCGACGGCGCGCTCGCCGCGCCGACGGCCGGGCTGCACTTCACCCCCGACCTGCTGCGGCGCCTCGCCGAGCGCGGCGTCGGGCGCGCGACGGTCACGCTGCACGTCGGCGAGGGGACGTTCCGCCCGGTGACCGCGGCCCGCGTCGAGGACATTCAACTCCACGAGGAGTGGTGCGAACTCTCCGAGGAGACGGCCGAGGCGATCGCGCGGACGAGGGCGGCCGGCGGGCGGGTCGTCGCCGTCGGCACGACCGTCGCGCGGACTCTCGAGTCGCGCCCCTCGCGCGCGGACGGCGCGCCGCTTCCCGGCGCGGGACGAACCGACATCTTCATCGCCCCGGGACATCCGTTCCGGCACCTCGACGCGCTGATGACCAACTTCCATCTGCCCCGCTCGACCCTGCTGATGCTCGTTTCCGCCTTCGCCGGGCGGGAGCGGGTCCTGGGCGCGTACCGCGAGGCGGTGTCGCGCGGCTACCGCTTCTACTCCTACGGCGACGCGATGTTGATCCTGTGAGCGGCGCGGAGAACGGCGGCGCCGCGATCGGCCCGGGGCGCCCGATCGCCTTCGAGGTCCTCGCGCGCGACGGCGAGGCGCGGCGCGGCCGCCTGACGACGCGCCGCGGCGTCGTCGAGACGCCGGTCTTCATGCCGGTCGGAACCTGCGGCTCGGTCAAGGGCACGACCCCCGACGAACTGCGCGCGATGGGGGCGGGGATCGTCCTCGCCAACACCTACCATCTCCACGTCCGCCCCGGCGAGGAGCTGGTGCGGAAGATGGGGGGCGTCTCCCGCTTCGCGGCGTGGAACGGCCCGGTGCTGACCGATTCCGGCGGGTACCAGGTCTTCTCGCTCGCCGCGCGGCGCACGCTCGACGACGACGGCGCGACGTTCCAGGACCACATCGAAGGAACGCGCCGCCGCCTGACCCCGGAGTCTTCCATCGCGATCCAGGAGGCGCTCGGCGCCGAGATCATGATGGCGCTCGACGACTGCACCGGCGCGCCGACGGAACGCGCGGCGGCCGAGCGGGCGCTCGACCGCACGCTGCGCTGGCTGCCGCGCAACCTCGCCGCGCGGCGCGACGAGACCGCCGCGCTCTTCGGCATCGTGCAGGGGGGCGTCTTCGACGACCTGCGCCGCCGCTCGCTCGACGAGACCGCGGCGCTGCCGTGCGACGGCGTGGCCTTGGGCGGCGTCTCGGTCGGCGAGGGACGCGACGAGGTCCGGCGGATCGTGGCCGAGTTCGGGCCGCGGCTCCCCGCGGAGCGGCCGCGCTACCTGATGGGGATGGGCCGCCCGGAGGACATCGTCGAGGCGGTCGCCGCCGGCTTCGACATGTTCGACTGCGTGCTGCCGACGCGGCACGGCCGCACCGCGCAGCTCTTCACCTCGCGCGGGCCGCTGAACATGCGCAACGCGCGGTTCCGCGAGGACGAGCGCCCGCCGGACGCCGACTGCCGCTGCCCGGTTTGCGCGCAGTTCTCGCGCGCCTACCTGCGGCACCTCTACACGACCGGCGAGATGCTCGGGCCGCGGCTCGGCACGCTGCACAACCTGTGGTTCTACATGGAGCTCGTCCGCGCGATGCGCGCCGCGATCGAGGCGGGGACGTTCGCGACGTTCCGCCGCGACTTCCACGCCCGACTTGCCGAGGGGGCGGCGTGAGCGCCGCCGCGCGGCGCGACGGACCGGACGCCGAAGTCCGCGGCGGGCCGATCGCGCTCGTTTCCGACGCGCACATCGACGGCCCCGGGGCGACGCTCGACGACTTCCTCGCCTTCCTCGACGACGCGGGAAACTGGGCCGCGCGCGTCGTGATGCTCGGCGACATCTTCGCCCTCTGGCTCGGCGCGCCGAAGTACTGCGCGCCGCACCACGCCGCGGTCCTCGACGCCTGCCGCGCCCTGCGGCGGCGCGGGACCGAGGTCGTGTTCATCGAAGGGAACCGGGACTTCTTCGCCGGCCGCTGGCGCGGCGACGCCTTCGACGAGGTCGGCCTCGA
>JAJFTU010000447.1 GCA_021372775.1 bacterium
CGTGAGGCGCACGCGCTCGTCGATCGCCTTCTGGATCCGGTTCCGGGAAAGCCGCGGGATCATCCGCTGCAGGAACTGGTCGAGGCGGATCCCCGCGAAAGCCGGGCCGACCTTGAACCGGGCGGCGCTTGCCTTGGACTCATCCATGCCGAGGGTCACTCTAGCGCGCGCCGGCCGCCCGCGCCCCCTATAATCGCCCCCCGTCGGCCGGCGGCCGCCGGCCCGGAAGAGACCATGTCCGACCCCGAAAGCGACACCGACGCGCTCCCCGCGGTCTCCGTTCCGCGGCGGGGGCAACTGGAATCGGAACGCGCCCGCTTCGCCGCGCGCGCCGACGGCGGACGCCTCGCCGAAGGGCTCGAGCCGCCGCCTCCCACCCGCGTCGCGGCGGTGCGCGCCTTCGTCCGCGATCCGCGCCACGTCGTGCTCGTCTGGTCTTTGCCCGGCGGCGGACCCGCCGCGGCGCCGACCAGACCGACGCTCCGCCTGCTCGACGAGACCGGCGCGGCGCTCCACGAAGGGGCCGCCGACGAGCCGAACGGGACGCGCCACGTGGACGTTCCTCCCGACCGGGCGATGCGCGCGGAGGTAGGGGCGTGGAGCGCCGAGGGGAGCTTCGCGGTCTGGGCGCGGAGCGGCTGGCTGCGGACTCCGCCCGAACTCGCCGGGCGGCGCGGCGACGTCGCGCGCGCCGTCCCGCCGAACGTGGACCTGCGGGCGCTCTTGGCCGCGGAGCCGCCCGCGGGGGCCGGGTTCCGCCCCTCGCCGCCGGACGATCCGGCGGAGCGGCTGCGGGCGCGGCTGGCGGCGGCCGCCGTCCACGGCGATCCGGCGGACGACGCGACGCGGGCGGCGGCCCGCGCCGCCGCGGCGCCCCCCGTCGTCGCCGCATCGCGCTCGCTCCCCGTCTCCGCCGCAGCCCCCGCGGGGCCCTGCGGCCCGGCCTTGTCGTCGCCGGTCCGGAGCGCCGCGTCGGGCGCGCCGCCGACCGCGGGCGCCGGCCGCGAAGAGCGGGACGCTTCGGCGGTCATCGCGGACGCGGACGCGCCGCGCGTCGGACCTCCGGCCGCGGAGGACGCCGCGGCCGCGGGGGAGGAGGAGCGCGCGCCGTCCGCGTCGGCGCCGATCCGCCTCGCCCCCTCTTCCGACGCCTTCCTTCCTCCTCCCGACGGAAGCGCGCGTTGAGCCCGCGGCGCGGCGCGCTCGTGCTGATGCTGCACGCCCACCTGCCGTGGGTGCGGCATCCCGAGCACCCGTTCTTCCTCGAGGAACACTGGCTGTTCGAGGCGGTCGTCGAGACCTACCTGCCGCTGCTCGAGTCGTGCCGCGCGATGGTCCGCGACGGCGTGCCGTTCCGGCTGACGGTGGACGTCTCGCCGACGCTCGCCGCGATGCTCGCCGATCCGCTGCTCCGCAAGCGGACGACCGCCTACATCGACCGCCTGCTCGACTTCCTGCCGCGCGAGGCGGAGCGCGCCGCGGGAAACCCCGCGTTGGCGAAGGTCGTGGCGTTCTACCGCGAGCGCCTGACGCGCCTGCGCCGCCTCTACGTCAAGACGCTCGATCGGGACATCCTCGCCGAACTCTCGCGTCTCGCGCGGGACGGCGTGCTCGAACTCGCCGCCTGCCCGGCGACCCACCCGCTGCTGCCGCTGCTGATGGACCGGCCGGCGCTGCTGCGCGGCCAGATCCGCACCGCGGTGCGCGAGCACGAGCGGGTCTTCGGCGTCGCGCCGCGCGGCGTCTGGCTGCCCGAATGCGCCTACGCGCCGCCGCTCGAGCGCTACCTCGCCGAGGCCGACCTGCGCTGGTTCGTCGTGGACGCGCACGCCTTCGACGCCGCGCGTCCGCGCCCCGCCGCGGGCGTGCACGCGCCGCTCTCGACCGAGTACGGCGTCGCCGCGTTCGCGCGGGACATCGACTCGGCGCGGCAGGTCTGGTCGGCGCAGTTCGGCTATCCGGGCGATCCGCTCTACCGCGAGTTCTACCGCGACGCGGGCTGGGACCTGCCCGCCGACTACGTCGCGCCGATCATCGACCCGTCGGGCGAGCGGATGTTCACCGGGCTCAAGTACCACCGCGTGACCGACCGCGCCGGCTCGCGGCGCGAGATCTACGACCCCGACGCGGCGCGGGCCCGCGCCGACCTGCACGCCGGCCACTTCTTCGACGCGCGGGTCGCCGCGGCGCGCGCCCTCGCGGCGCGGCTCGGCCGTCCGCCAGTCGTCGTCTGCCCCTACGACGCGGAGCTGTTCGGCCACTGGTGGTTCGAAGGCCCGTGGTTCCTCGAGCAGGTCGTGCGGAAGATGGCCTACGACCAGGACGAGCTCGAGCTGGCGACCCCCTCCGACGTTCTCGGCCGCGTCCCGGAGCGCTCGGTCGCGTCGCTCGAGGCGAGCTCGTGGGGCGCGGGCGGCTACTTCGAGATGTGGCTCACCCACGCCAACGAGGGACGGCTTCCCGCGCTGGCCGCGGTGGAGGACCGCTTCCTCGCGCTGCTCGCCGAATACGAGGGGCGCGCGCCGTTCGTGGACCGCGTCCTCAAGCAGATGGCGCGCGAGGTGATGCTGGCCGAAGCGTCCGACTGGGCGTTCCTCGCCGCCGCGGGGACCGCGTCGTCGTACGCGCAGAGCCGCTTCCGCGGCCACGTGGACCGCTTCGCCGCGCTCGACCGGATGCTCTCCGAAGGGGCGCTCGACGAGGCGCTCGTCGCGGAGTGCGAGCGGCGCGACCCGCTGTTCCCGTCGCTCGATTTGGCCGACTTCGTCTGACGGTCGGACGCCCCGCGCGGCGCGGAGGCGGCCCGACCCGCGGGGCGGGAGCGTCGCGCGCCGCGGCGAACTAGAATCCCGCCATGGCCGCTCTCACCGACACCTTCGCCCGCATTCGGGTCGTGCTCGTCGGCCCGACGTACGACGGCAACCTCGGCCAAGTCGCGAGGGCGATGCGCAACTTCGGCCTGTCGCGGCTGACGCTCGTCGGCGGCAAGGCCGATCCGGACGCCGACGAGGCGCGGTGGTTCGCGCGCGCCGAAGGACAGGCGGTCCTCGACAACGTCGTCCGCCGCGACACGCTGGCCGAGGCGCTCGCCGACTGCCGCTGCGTGATCGGCACGTCGCGCCGCCAAGGGCACGCCCGCGGGCACGGCTCGTCGCCGGCCGACATCTTCGCCGCGACGACGCCGTGGAGCGCGCCGTGGGAGACCGCGATCGTCTTCGGGCGCGAGGCGCACGGCCTCTTCACGGAAGAGCTCGACCTCTGCCAGCATCACCTCGTGATCCCCTCCGACGAGGCCTGCCCGTCGCTCAACCTGGCGCACGCGGTTGTCGTCGTCGGCTACATGCTCTCCGAGGCCGCGCGGGCCGACCTCGCACGCCGCGCGGAGGCGGCGGTCTCCGACCCGGAGACCGACCCGGCGCCGCACGACGTGCTCGAGGCGATGTACGCGCAGGCGCGGCGCGTCTGGAAGCGGATCGGCTACATCCAGACGCCCAAGCCGAGCACGCACCTGCGCCGCTGGAGGCGGATCTTCGGCCGGGCGAAGCTGACCGAATCGGACGTGCGCGTCGTGCGCGCGATGCTCCACCAGACCGACTGGGTCGCGGAAATCGCCGAGATTCCGCAGGGCGGTCCGGAGGAGGCGCCGTCGGGATTCTTCGACAAGCACCGCGTCCATCTCTCCGTCGGCGCCGAGGAACGCGAGCCGGCGCCGTCGAACGGTCGCCCGCAGGACGCGGACGGGGACTGAGCGAGTTCTGACCGGCGTACAATCGCCCTTCGGTTCGCCGCGCGCGCGGCGGGAGGAGCGAGTGGCCGACATTCTGGCTTTCGAGAACATCCACAAGAGCTACGGCGACGTGGCCGCGGTGCGCGGCGTCTCGTTCGGCGTGCCGGAAGGGGAGGTCTTCGGCCTCCTCGGGCCGAACGGCGCCGGCAAGACGACGCTGATCCGCATCCTGATGGACATCATCCGCGCCGACGAAGGGCAGGTGAGGCTCTTCGGCGAGCCGCTCGACCGCGAGCAGCTCGACCGGATCGGCTACCTGCCGGAGGAGCGCGGCCTCTACAAGAAGCAGAAGGTCGCCGACGTCCTCGCCTACTTCGGTCAGCTCAAGGGGCTGCCGCACGGCGAGGCGCGCCGCCGCGCCGTCTTGTGGCTGAAGAAGGTCAACCTCGAGGAGACCGTCTCCTGGAACGTCGAGCGGCTCTCCAAGGGGATGGCGCAGAAGGTGCAGATCGCCGCGACGCTGCTCTTCGAGCCGCCGCTGGCGATCCTCGACGAGCCGTTCTCCGGGCTCGACCCGGTCAACGTGCGCCTCGTGCAGGACATCATCATCGAGCGCCGCCGCGCCGGCCTGACGACGATCCTCTCGACCCACCAGATGAACATGGTCGAGGCGCTGTGCGACCGCGTGGCCCTGATCAACAAGGGGCAGCTGATGGTCTACGGCGAGGTCGAGGCGGTGCGCGAGCGCTGGTCGAAGCCGGAAGTCCGCGTGGGGATGAACGGCGCGGAGCCGCCGGCGGTCGCCGGCGTGCTGCAGAAGCGGCGCGAGGACAACGGCAACTGGCGGCTGCTGCTCGACGAAGGGGTCCTGCCGGCGGTCGTGCTGCGCGACCTGGTCCAGGCGGGCGCGCCGGTCCAGCGGTTCGAGAAGGTCCTGGCGCCGATGGAAGACGTCTTCATCAACGTCGTCGAGGGGGTGCGGCAGTGATCCGCTGGCGCAAGGTCAAGGCCGTCGCGTCGTTCGAATTCCTTTCCACCGTCAAGCGGAAGGGATACCTCATCGCCACGTTCGGCATGCCGATCTTCATGCTCGCCTACGTGGCGGTGATCGGCTTCTTCAGCGGCTACGCCGTGGCGAAGAAGGAGAAGGAGATCAAGCTCTACGGCGTGGTGGACCACGCGCAGGTGCTGCGCCTCGAAGGGGACGCGGCCGCGCCGCTGCCGCCGCTGCCGAAGGAGATGCAGAACTTCCTCGCCGCCGCCGGCCAGCCGGCCGAGGTCTCGCGGGCGATGGGGCGCGGCAACGCGATCTTCCGTCCGTTCGCCGACGAGAACGAGGCGCGCGCCGCGCTGCAGGCGCAGAAGGTCCGGGGGTACTACGTCGTCGCCGACGACTATCTGCGCAGCGGGCGGGTGGACTCGGTCGTGCGCGAGGGGTCGCCGCTCGACTCCCACGGCGCGGGAGACCAGCTCGGCGAGCTGCTCGTGCAGCGGATGCTCGCGGGGAAGGTTTCGGACGACGTCGCCTCGCTGGTCAAGCAGCCGATCAAGACGGGGAAGAACCTCACCTACACGAACGAGGGACAACTCGTCGAGAAGAGCGTCAGCCAGGAAGTGGCGAAGATCGTCGTGCCGATCATCTTCATGATCCTGCTGATGGCCTCGCTCCTCGCCAGCGCCGGCTACCTGCTGCAGGCGGTGGCCACGGAGAAGGAGAACAAGGTCGTCGAGGTGCTGCTGTCCTCGGCCGACCCGGACGAGATCCTCGCCGGCAAGTTGCTCGGACTCGGCGGCGCGGGGCTGATCCAGATCGCGGTCTGGTTCTCGATGGCCGCCGCGGGCGGGACGGCGACGGTGATGTTGATGTCGATCGCCGGCGTGCAGATCCCCTGGCTCGCGATCTCGCTCGGCGTCGCCTACTTCGTGCTCGGCTACCTGCTCATCGGCAGCCTGATGATCGGGACCGCCTCGCTCGGCAGCACGATCCGCGAGAGCCAGCAGCTCTCGATGGTCTGGTCGATCCTGACGGTCGTGCCGATGGTCGCGCTGAACTCGCTGCTCGCCGAGCCGAGCGGCCTCGTGGCGCGGATCCTGACTTGGATCCCCTTCACCTCGCCGCTGACGATGATCATGCGGCTCTCGATCGACCCGCGCGGCGTCGCGTGGTGGGAGATCGTCGGTTCGCTGGCGATGCTGGCCCTCGGGATCTACGCGGCGATCAAGATCGGCGCGCGCCTCTTCCGCGTCGGCGTGCTCCTCTCCGGCGCGCGGCCGAAGCTGCGCGAGATCCTGCGGCAGGCGGGGCTGGCGCCGCGGCGCGCCTGAGCGCGTTTCCGCATTCGCGAAACGAAACGGGCCGCCCTCGGGCGGCCCGTTTCATGTTCGGAGCGGAAGCGCGGAATCAGTTCTTGTCGGCTTCCGCGGCGTTCTCGGACTGGGCGGCGCGGGCCGCGTTGCGGTGCGACTTCACGGACGCGAAGACGATGAAGGCGAACGCCACGCCGGTCATGGCGAGGGCGACGATCGTGCCGATCTCCATAAATCACCT
>JAJFTU010000448.1 GCA_021372775.1 bacterium
GTCCATCCGCGGGCGCCCGGCCGCCTGATCCTATTCCGGAATGCCTGCGCGCCGCGGCCGTCGCCGCCGAGGATTCATCTCCGGCTCGCGTCGCATCCTTTGCGCGCGTTCACCCAGACGTCGTCACCACCCGCAACTGCTGCGTACGAGGAGATACAAGGTCACGAAGCCGGCGATCCCGCCGAGGACAACGGCGAACCGCCTCATCGCCAACAGCGCCGAAAGGGCCACAAAGGCGATCACTCCCGCGGCGACGAACATGAAAAAACCCTTGGCGTAGAGCGAGGCGACCAAGGCGGCGATCACAAAGCCCGGGAATCCGACGAATCCGGCCGCGAACATCCCGAGACGCGGGAGGGCCCGCCGCGTTTCGGGCGGCGTGGGCTCCTGCTCCCCGTCGTGAGCCAGCAGGCGGAATGGCGTCGGCTCCGTCTGCGCGTCCTGCGAGTCCGCGACGGCGGCCGGTCGTTCGCCCGACGTCGCCGGCGGTTCTTCGTCGCCGCATACGGGATTCGACTTCGTCGATTCGCGATCAGCGTTCACGCTTCCCCCCTTGCGGGCCTCCGGAACGGGCGGGCAGTCGATAAACCCGAAGCCGAGGAGGTCGCGTTGGATTCAGCTGCGGCCGCTCGCCCTCTTGCTGCGCGTACCCGATCGGAGGTCAAAAATTCATGGCACGGCCGATCATGTAGAGCAGGATAAGGGCCAACACCGCGGTGCCGGCAATTCCGCCGAAAGCGAGAGCGAACTTCCCCTTCGCCAGCAGCACAATGAAAGTGAGCGCAAGCGCCGCCACGATGCACTCGAGCGCCACGGGGCCCGCGCCAGGCAACATCGACACCGCGAAGAGGATAACGAAGGTGACAAGCGGGAATCCGAAGAAGCCGATCAGCGCCATCTCGATGCTCAGTCGGAGCGAGTCCGTGCTGACGCCGAGCATGGCCTTTTCCCACTCGGCGTCTTCCCCCTCATCTTCGTCGTCGGCCATCAGGCGGAACGGCCTCGGCTCCGCCTTCGCGTCGTGCGAGTCCGGGACGGCGGCCCGTTGTTCGTGCAACGTCGCCGGCGGCGCTCCGTCGCCGCATTCGGGATTCAACTTCGGCGATTCGCGATCAGTGCTCACGTTCCCCCCTTTGTTGGCCGCCGGCGCGGGCGGGCGGCCCTTGAGCGCGAAGTCGATGAGGCCGCCCAGGAGTCACCTCGGGCCACGCGTCTCATCCCCCGCGCGCGTTCACCCATACGTCGTCACCACCCGCAACTGCTGCGTACGAGGAGATACAAGGTCACGATGCCGGCGATCCCGCCGACGGCGAGAGAGCGCCTCCGCGTCGCCAGCAGAGCGATGAACGTCAGCATAAGTGCCGCCAGAGAGAGGAACGACACGGCATTCGGGTAAGGCGACATAAACGACACGAAAAAGAGAACGACCACGAGAATCGGGAATCCAACGAAGCCGACCAGCGCCATCTCAATGCTCAAGCGGCGCTTGCCCTTGCTGACGCCGAGCATTGCGGCTTCCCATTCCGCGTCGTCGTTGCCCTCCGGAGGAACTGCCGTCGGCTCCGCCTTCACGTCGTGCGAGTCCGCGACGTCGGCCGGTCGTTCGCCCGAGGTCGCCGGCGGTTCTCCGTCGCCGCCTTCCGGATTCAACGTCGTCGGTTCGCGATCAGCGTTCACGCTTCCCCCCTGCGGGCCGCCGGCGCGAGCAGGCGGTCCTTGAGCGCGAAGTAAAGGAGGCCGCCGAGGGCGGCGTACTGGTAGACCGTGAGGCCGAAGAGGACGCGCGCGCCGGCGCGGACGAACTCCTCGAAGAAGCGGAAGGCGAGGTAGGACGAGGCGAAGATCGTGAACAGCCGCCCGGGGCCGACGACCCTCTTCCGCAGCGCGAGCAGGACGAAGAACATCGCGAGGGCGAAGATCGACTCGTAGATCTGCGTCGGATGGCGCGGCACGCCGTCGCCGAAGTCGATCCCCCACGGCAGCGACGTCGGCTCGCCGTGGCAGCAGCCGCGCAGCAGGCAGCCGATCCGCCCGACGGCGAGGCCGAGCGCGACGGCGGGGGCGAGGATGTTGCCGCGCCGTTCGCGGATCTTCAGCGCGCGCTTGGCGACGACGATCCCCACGCTGCCGCCGACGAGCCCGCCGATCACCGTGCGGCCGGCGAGCAGCGCGCCCCATCCGGCGCCGACGGCCGACGGCGCGTTGAACGCCGCCTCCAGCAGCTTGGCGCCGAGCGCGCCGCCGAACAGCGCGGCGAACGCGATGTAGACCGTCCCCTCGCCGACGTTCCGCTCGTCGCGCGAGAGCCAGAGGAAGACAAGCAGGCCGACGACGATCCCCGCGCCGACGAAGACGCCGTACGACGGCACGGCGATGCCGCCGAGGTGGAAGAGGACCGGCGCGAGGCCCCAATTCGCGGGCAGCTCGTTCACCGGCGTCCCGCCGCGCGTCGGGCGGCCGCGCTCACGCGCGCCTCTTCAGGAAGGCGCAGCACGACTCGTCGGTCAGACAGCGGTAGAGACGCAGCGCGGTGCAGAAGCCGCAGGCGCCGACCGTCTTCAGCACGGCGACGACGAACAGCGCGGCGAGGCCGGCCCGCGGCGCGGCGTACAGCAGAACGGCGGTTCCCCCGACGAGCAACGTCCCCAACGTGTGCGCGAAGCGCATCCCTCGCTCGTCGAGGACCTCCGTGCCGCCGGGCCAGCGGCGCCCGAACGTCGCCGCGTAGAGCGCGACGAGCGGCGCGCGGCGGACGCCGAGGATCGCCGAGGCGGCGAGGATCAGCGCGCAGAGCGCGACGAGCCACGGCGCGGGCAGCAGCAGCGCCGCCCAGAGCAGGACGGCGAGCGTCGTCCGGCAGAAGATGAAGGCGCCGCGCTGGACCGCGGCCGGCCTACAGGTCGCCATCTTTCGCCCTCCAAAGGCGCGGGAAGAACCGCGCGACGCGCCGCCGGTAGGCGTCGTATTCCGGGAAGCGCGCCGCGAGGAGCTTCTCCTCCTGCGCCGCGCGCCAGTTCATCGCCGGGAGGAAGATCAGCAGGTCGGCGAGCAGCGCAGCGTAGTTGCGGAAGACCAGCGCGGCGCCGGCGAACATCCAGACGAGCGAGGCGTAGAGCGGGTGGCGCACGACGCCGAAGACGCCCCGCGTGACCAGCGTCTGCCGCTCGTAGATCGTGACGTGGTCGGCCCAGTTGGCGCCGAGCCGCACCCGGCCGAGCAGGTTGACGACGCAGCCGAGCACGACCGGAACCAACCCGACGAGGGCGAGGACGACGGCGACGGGGCGCGACGTCTCGACGACGCCGACGCGGAACCGCAGCAGCAGGTAGTAGCCGACGAAGAAGAGGACCATCGTCGCCGTGGCGACGGGGCCCCGCCGACGCTCCGCGACCCGCCCCGCCTCCTTCGCGGCGAGGAAGTTGAGCGCGATCGCGGCGAAGACGGCGGTCGCGCTGAGCGCGACGACCGCCGACACGACGAGCGCGAACCAGGTGTACGGGTCGGAGGGGAGGCGCGGCGTCATGCGGTCTCCGGACGGTGGACGAGGTTGAAGGCGGAGAACGGCATGCGCCGGCCGTCGCGCGTCAGGACGTGCACGCACTCCTTCCGCATCGCCCGCGCCTCGAAGTTGAAGCGGTCCACGAACGAGGTGACGGTGACGCGGAAGATGTTCTCGGAGACGAAGCGGGCCTGCTCGCGGCGCGGCTTCAGCGCCAGGGTCAGCGGGGCCAGCGGCGCGACGTCCTTGATGAACGACAGGCAGTTGCAGACGCCGCCGCCGGACGCCATGCCTGCGATCGCCTGCCGCAGCACGTCGCTGGTGTCGAAGGCGAGCGTGTTGGCGACGAAGGGGAGCTTGTCGGCGAAGTTCTTGCCGCGGAAGAACGGCGTCACGTCGCCGCTCTCGCGGCGGAAGAAGGAGACGGCCACCCGCTCGACGTCGCAGGGCAGGGGCACGAAGTCGTCCCGGCGGATCATCCCCGTCGTCTGCCGCTCCAGCCGGCGCAGGACCCCCGTGAGCGTGACCCGGTCGGGGCCGGGCGTTCCGTCGCCGCGGCCGAAGTAGGCGCGCGGCTGGAAGTTGACGCCGCGCACGCCGGGCCGCGACGCCGCGTAGGCGAAGATCGCGCCGACCTCGTGGTCGTTGATCCCTGCGGCGATCGTCGCGACGAGGGTGACGGGGACGTTGCGGGCGCCGAGCCGATCGACGACCCGCTTCTTGACCGCGGCGAGGCCCCGCCCGCGCAGCGGCGCGGTCGCGGCGTCGTCGAGCCCGTCGAACTGCAGGTAGACCTCGAACCCCGGACCGAGCGCGGCGAGCTCGTCGAGGAACGCGTCGTCCTCGGCGAGGCGCAGGCCGTTGGTGTTGAGCATCACGCAGCGGAAGCGGCGGGCCATCGCGCGGCGCAGGATCTCGCCGATCTCGGGATGAGTCGTCGGCTCGCCGCCGCTGATCTGGAGGATGTCGGCGCGCCCGCCTTCGGCTTCCTGGTAGTGGTCCATCATCCGCTCGATCTCGTCGAGCGGGAGCGGCTCGCCGCGGTCGCCGGCGCCGGCGTAGCAGACCGGGCAGCCGAGGTCGCAGCGCGGCGTGACCTCGACGAGGCCGATGCAGGTGTGCTGCTCGTGGCCCGGGCAGAGGCCGCAGTCGAACGGGCAGCCGCGCGCCGCCGCGGTCTCCACGGCGCTCTTCGTCCCCGGTTTGTCGAACTCCAGCCGACGGACGTACCAGTCGGCGTCTTCCTCGAGCAGCTCTTCGCACTCGCCGTGCGTGGGGCAGCGCTTGAGGAGCAGAGCCCGACCGGCCCGCAGCACGACCTTCGCCGGAACGGGCGCGAGGCAGGTGCTGCAGAGACTTGTCGTGTCGGCGTGGACGACGTCCCCCGTGTCGCTCATGCCGCGCATCATAACGCGGAAACCCCGTGCGAGGCGCGTCGGTAGGGGCGGCCGGCGCGCCGATCACCACGTCGAGACAACGGCGCCTCCACCGCGCCTGCCGCCCGACGTGAACACCGCGACACGTTGCCCTAAAACCGTAGGGGCGGCTGGCGCGCCGATCACCACGTAGAGACAACGGCGCCTCCACCGCGCCTGCCGCCCGACGTGAACACCGCAACACGTTGCCCAAAAACCGTAGGGGCGGCTTGCGCGC
>JAJFTU010000449.1 GCA_021372775.1 bacterium
GCGGGAATCAACTCCGCGAGCGCGGCGGCGAGCCCCTCGCGCCGGCCGGGGTAGAACGCGCCGGCGACGGCGGGCATGCGTACGGTGCCCATTCGACCTCCCAAGTCGCTAAGGATAGCCAGCGCGCCGCCCCCCGTCATCCGCGCGCGCCGTTTGAAGCGCCCCTTCGATCGGCCGCGGCGCTTCCGCCGTCGGCGCGCCGCGCAGGCCGCGCGCCCCTTGCGCCGCCGCGCGGCCCCGCGCATCCTGCGGCGCAGTCCAAGGAGCCGGCCCGTGAAGATCGCCCTCGTTCAGTGCACGTCCCGACTCGGCGACCTCGAAGCCAACCTCGCCGAGACCGAGCGGCACGTCGCCGCGGCGGCCGCGGCGGGCGCCGACGTCGCCCTGTTCCCCGAGCTCGCCCTTTCCGGCTATCGGCTGCGGGACATCGTGCCCGAGGTCGCCGTGCGGCTCGACCGCGAGGGACCGGCGCGCGAGCGCCTCCTCGCCCTGTCCCGCACGCTGCCGTTCCTCGTCGGCCTCGTCGAGGAGACGGCCGACCACCGCTTCCACAACGCCGCGGCCTACTTCGAGGACGGGCGGCTGGTCCACGTCCACCGCAAGTGCCATCTGCCGACCTACGGGATGTTCGACGAGGCGATGGACTTCGCCCCCGGCGAGCGGCTCGCCGCCTTCGACACCCGCTTCGGCCGTGTCGGCGCGCTGATCTGCGAGGACGTCTGGCACCCCGCGGCGGCGATGGTCCTCGCGCAGGACGGCGCGACGATGCTCTGGGTCGTCGCGGCCAGCCCGCTGCGCGGCCTCGGCGCCGGCACCGGCCTGCTCTCGGCCGACTCGGTCCGCGGCCTCGTGCAGGTCGTCGCCCGCTTCAACGTCGCCCCGGCCTGCTATTGCAACCGCTCCGGCTTCGAGGAAGGGATCGCCTTCAGCGGCGCCAGCTTCGCCGTCGGCGCCGGCGGGCAGATCCTCGCCGAGGCGCCGGCGCTCGAGCCGGCGCTCGTCGTCGCCGAGATCGACCAGGAAGAGACGCGCCTCGCGCGCGCCGCCTACCCGCTCGTGCGCGACGAGCGGATCGAGCTGCTGCGGCGCGAGCTGCGCCGGATCGCCCGCCGCCGCGCCGGAGAGGACCTGCCGTGACCACGCTTCCCCCGCCGATGCCGCTGCCGACGCTCGAGAAGCTTCTCGTCGGCTTCCTGCGCGAGGAGACGGCCAAGGCCGGCTTCGAGCGCCTCGTCGTCGGCGTCTCAGGCGGCATCGACTCCGCCGTCGCGCTGCTCCTCGCCGCGCGCGCCGTCGGCCCGGAGAACACGCTCGCCGTGCTGATGCCGTACCGCACGAGCAGCGCGGAGAGCGTCCGCGACGCGCGGGCGGTCGTCGAGGTCGCCGGCTGCCGCTCGGAGCTGATCGACATCTCGCCGATGGTGGACGCGTTCAAGGAGGCCGCGGGGTGCGACGACCCGCTGCGCGCCGGCAACAAGATGGCCCGCGAGCGGATGACGATCCTCTACGACCGCGCGATGCGCGACCGCGCGCTCGTCTGCGGCACGAGCAACAAGACCGAGCTGCTGCTCGGCTACTCGACGCGTTGGGGGGACGGCGCGTACGACCTCAACCCGCTCGGCGACCTCTACAAGGCGCACGTGCGGACGCTCGCCGCGCATCTCGGGACGCCGCGCGAGATCATCGAGAAGCCGCCGTCGGCCGACCTCTGGCCGGGGCAGACCGACGAAGCCGACCTCGGGCTGACCTACGAGCAGGCCGACTTGGTGCTGTTCCGGATCGTGGACCAGCGCGGGCGGGTCGAGACGGCCGCCGCGGAGCTCGGCGTGCCGGAGGAGGTCGTCCGCCGGATCCTGCGCCGCGTCGTCCGCACGCAGTTCAAGCGGAACCTGCCGCTGATCTGCAAGGTGCAGGCGCGCACCGTGGGAATCGACTTCCGCTTCCCGCGCGACTGGATGTCCTGATCCTCGGCGCCGCGGCGCGCCGTCGCGCGGAACCTCGAGACGAGGGCGCGCGAATGCGGCCGCGGGCCGCGCGGATCCGCTCGCTCAGCGGAACGTCAGCGGGTGCGGGTGCGGCTCGTTGCGGCCCGGATCGACGAGGTGGACCACGACGAGGCCGCGCCGCGCGAGGTCGTCGGCGACGGCGAAGCGGTGGCAGGCCCGCGGGTCGCGTTCCGCGCAGAGGATCGCCGTCGGGCGCCCCGCCGCCAGCCGCGCCAGCTCTTCGAGCCCCGTCCGGTAGGCCACCGTCTCGCGCCGGGCCTCGAAGTCGTCGCGCAGGCCGCCCAGCGACTCCCCCATGTAGGCGTAGCCGACGCCGGCCTGGGCCAGCGTCTGCTGCAGGACGGGGCGCGCCGACCACGGCGCGCGGCGGCTCGTCGGGCGCGACCGCACGTCCACGACGAACTCGACCCCCGCGGCGCGCAGCATCCCCAAGAACTCCTCGGGGGCGCGGTCGGCGTGGCCGATGGTGAAGACTCGGACTTCGGGCGGATCGAAGATCATTGCGACTCCGGCGGACTGTTTTACCACACCAGCCCGACCTGATTGCGACGTCCGTTTGTCTTTCGACGGCTCAAAGGCAACGTTGCGCGGGTTTCGGGTCGGGAGGCAGGCGCGGTGGTTTCTTCCGCGGTTCCTTGATCGTCGGGGCGCGCCAGCCTCCCCTACGCGGACGGCGACGCCGCCCCCCATCGGCATTCGGCGGAGCGGCGCAGCGGCGGGTCGGCGGTCACGAGGACGCGAGGGAGACGGCGCGGTAGAGTGTCGCCCATGCGCGGCGCCTTGATCGTGGACGGCTACAACCTTCTCCTCGCCCTCGCGGCGCGGGAACGGGTCGATCCGACCCCGGCGGAGCTGCACGCCGCGCGCGGCGAACTGCGCGCGCTGCTCGCCGAATGGGGCGCGCTGCGCGGCGCCGACGTCGTGCTGGTCTGGGACGGCCGCGCGCCGAACGACCGCACCCCGGCGCCCGCGGGGGTCCGCGAGCTGCACGCCGAGCCGCCGGCCGAGGCCGACGACCTCGTCGTCCGCGAGGCCGAGCGGATCGTCCTCGAACGCCGCGACGCGCAGGTCGCGACGCGCGACCGGGGCCTCCTCGCCCGTCTTCCCCGCGCCGCGCGGGCCGCGTCGTTCGACGAGCTGGCCGCGGACCTCGAGGCGCTGCGCGCCGAGCCGGTCGCCGCGCCGCATCTGCACGGCCCGACGAACGGCCGACGCCCGGAGGGCGACGAGGCGTCGGCAGGGCCCGAGACGTCGCCCGACGGCAAATGGTCGCCCGGCGACGAGGCGTCGGCCGGCGAGGCGCCACCGATCGACACCGCGCGCCTGCCGCGGCGGCGCGTCCTCCCGCCGCCGCCCCCGGCGCCGCCGCCGGCGCGTCCCGCGCCGCCGCCCCCGACCAACGACGCCGCGGCCGCGGAGGCCGCCGGCCGCGCCGCCGCGCGCGCCGCCCGCGACCAGCGCCGCGCGAAATTCCAAGCCAAGCGGAAACGCCGCCCGCGTTGACCGCGCGGTCGTCGGCCGCGCCGCGGGCTACAATCGCCGCCGGAGATCCGATGAACGAGGGACGCAAGATCCGCCTCACCGCGCTGGCCTCCTGCGCCGGGTGAGCGTCCAAGCTGGGGCGGGAGCCCCTCGCGCAGGTTCTGCGCGGCTTGAACGCCTTGATCCCGGACACCGGCGGGCCCGACCTCCTCGTGGGGCTGGCCCGGCCCGACGACGCCGCCGTGCATCGCCTCGGGGGCGGGCGCGCGCTCATCGCGACCCTCGACTTCTTCACGCCGATCGTGGACGACCCCGGCGACTTCGGCCGCGTCGCCGCGGCCAACGCGATGTCCGACGTCTACGCGATGGGGGGCGATCCGTTCCTCGCCCTCTCGATCGCCGCCTTCCCCGCCGAGTTGCCGGTCGAGATCCTCACCGCGATCGTCGCCGGCGCCGCGTCGAAGGTCCAGGAGGCGGGCGCGGTCCTCGCCGGCGGCCACACGGTCAAGGACGCCGAGCCGAAGTTCGGCCTCGCCGTCCTCGGCTTCGCCGACGAGAACGCGCTGATCCTCAAAGGCGGCGCGCGCCCCGGCGACCGCCTCTACCTCACCAAGCCGCTCGGCGTCGGCGTCGTCGCCACCGCGCTCAAGAACGAGCGCGCGCCGGAGGACGTCGCCCGCGCCGCGCTGGGCTGGATGACGCGCCTCTCCGGCGGGCCGTCGCGCGCGGCCGTCGCCGCGGGGGTGAAGGGCGGCACCGACGTCACCGGCTTCGGCCTCGCCGGCCACGCGCTGGAGATGGCCGAGGCCTCCGGGACGCGCTTCGTCGTCGAGTGGCCGCAGGCGCCGCTGCTCCCCGGCGCGCGCGACCTCGCCGCCGCCGGCTTCGTGCCCGGCGGCGCGCACGACAACCTCGCCGCCGCCGCGCCGCGGATCGCCGGCCTCGAGCGGCTGGCCGAGGTCGATCGCCTGCTCCTCGCCGATCCGCAGACGTCGGGCGGCCTGCTCCTCGCGGTCCCGCCCGCGGCCGAGACGACCTTCCGCTGCGCGGCCTTCTCCGAGGGTTTCGAGATCTGGCCGATCGGCCGCGTCGAAGAGGGCGCGGGGCTCGCGGTCGAGGCCTGAGCCGTGGCCGACGTCGTCCCCGGCACGCTCTTCGTCGTCGCCACGCCGCTCGGCAACCTCGACGACGTGACCGACCGCGCCGCGCGGACGCTGCGCGCCGTGGACCTGATCGCCGCCGAGGACACGCGCCGCACCGCGCACCTGCTGAACCACCTCGGCATCGCCAAGCCGCAGGTGAGCTGCCACAAGTTCAACGAGGCGCAGGTGCTCGAGCGGATCGTCGCCGAGCTGCTCGCCGGCAAGAGCGTCGCGCAGGTCACCGACGGCGGCACCCCCGCGATCTCCGATCCGGGCCACCGCCTCGTCGCCGCGGCCCGCGCCGCGGGGATCGCCGTTTCGCCGATTCCCGGCCCGTCGGCCGTCGCCGCGGCCCTTTCGGTCGCCGGCTTCCCCGCCGACCGTTTCACCTTCGCGGGGTTCCTCTCGGCGAAGGCCGGCGAGCGCCGCCGCGAGCTGGCGGAGCTCGCCCCGCGCGCCGAGACGCTCGTCTTCCACGAGGCGCCGCACCGCCTGGCGGAGTTTCTGCGCGACGCCGCGGCGGTCCTCGGCGACCGCCCCGCGACGCTCTGCCGCGAGCTGACGAAGCTCCACGAGGAGATCGTCTCGGCGACGCTCGGCGAGCTCGCGGCCATGATCGAGGCGCGCGGCGAAGTCCTCGGCGAGATCGTCGTCGTCGTCGCCGGCGCGGCCGAAGGCGCCGCCGCGGCCCCCGCGCCGCGCCGCGCCGATCCCGAGACCGAGGCCCGCTGGAAGAACGCGCTGGAGAGCGAAGACGGCGACGAGCGCCGCGCCCTCCGCCGCTACGCCCGCGACCTCGACCTTCCCCGCGCCGAAGCCCGCCGCCGCCTCCAGCTCGCCGGCCTCGTGGACTGACGTCCGCCGATCCCGCGACGAAGCCCCGCGACGGACGCCGGCAGCGCGGAGATCCTCGCCGGACGCCGCCGCGCGCTCACTTCTTCGCCACGCACGGATCCGGCCAGAAGTTCTCGCTCCAGCGTCGGTCGAAGAGGTCGTTCGATCCGTTCAGATTGGTCTGCAGCCACCACGGATGGACGACGATCGTGCAGTCATCCGGCCGATAGATGATCTCGATCCGGACGAACCACCAGTAGTGCTTCGTGCGCACGAACGTGTCCGGTTGCTCGAGC
>JAJFTU010000450.1 GCA_021372775.1 bacterium
TGGCGGGCGGCGTTCCTCGCCGCGACCGGCCTTCCCGGGGCGGAGGTCGCGGTGCGCCGCGGCGCCGCGCTCGTCGAGGAGCGAAGCGGGGCGACGGCCGCGACGCGGCGCATCGAGTCGGCGCAGCTGCTGCTCGGCGGATCGCCCGACGCGCCGCGGCTCGCCCGCACGTTGCTGGTCGAGCGGGGCGCGGCTCCCCCTCCGGCGGTCCTCGACGACACGTCGGGCGACGGGCGCGGACGAATCACCAGTCGGGGCGGCGAGCTCGGACAGATCACCTGCCGGAGCGGCGAACTTCCCTCGGCGACGGTCCTCGACGGGGAGAGCGCCGAGAACGAGGCGGCGACCGGCGCCGTCCCCCCGCGTGCGGCGCTCGACGCCGCGCGGCGCGAGACGGCCGGATGGGACGACGCGCTGCCGACGATCGACGTCGCGGAACTCTGCCGGGCCGGGCGGCCGCTCGTCCTCGACCTCTTCGCGTGGGCCGACCTCGTGCGGGCCGCCGCCTTCTTCTGGGAAGCCGGACGGCGGACGCCGGGAACCGTCGCCGCTCTGGCGTTCGACGCCGCCGACCCCGGCCTTCCCTTCCCGCTCGAGACCGACGGAGGGGACGCCGACGAGGGACGCCGCGAGGCGCCGCGCGTCCTCGTCCGCGCCGGCCGGCTCGTCCCCTCCGCGCCGGCGCTCAGCCGCCCGTCCTGGCGCAGCCCGGCCGTTCCGGGCCTGAGGGCGCTCGAGACCGGCGTGCGCCTGCGCGCGGACTGGCCGCCCGACGCGGCGGCGGTCACGGCCGCGCTGATCCTCCCCGGCGCGACGCTCCTGCGCGGGGTCGCGCTGGAGGACGGCCGCCCCGCGGCGCGTTTCCCGTGGACCGCGGCGGCCGCGCCGAACGAGTGGCCGCGCCGCGTCGTCGCCGCGCTCGGCGAACCGCTTTGGGACCTCACCGGCCTCCCGACGCGCGCGTCGGCGGTCCTCGTCGACGGCCGCCGCGGCGTCCTCGGAAGCTGAGCCCCGTGCCGCCGTCGGCGACCCGCGGGCCTCGGCGGGAGTCGCGCAGGCCGCGGCGTCCTCCGAAGGCGGGCGCCGGGCGACGATCCCGCCGTTCGTCCCGTGGCGCGGCGGCGCCGGGCGTGGTACGAACGGCCCGATGAACCACGGCGGCGAAATCGTCCTCGAGGCGCGCGGGCTGGTCGTCCGCCTCGGCGGCCGGGAGATCCTGCGCGGGCTCGACGTCTCGCTGCGGGCCGGGGAGATGGTCGCCGTCGCCGGGCCGAACGGCGCGGGCAAGACGACGCTGCTCCGCGTCCTCGCCGGCATCCTCGCCCCGAGCGCCGGGACGCTTCTGCTCCGCGGCGCGCCGCTCGACCTCCGGCGCCGCCGCGCCCTGGCGCGCGAACTCTGCTACCTGCCGCAGGAGACGTGGACCGAGTTCGGGCTGACGGTGCAGGACGTCGTGCGGCTGGGGCGCTATCCCCACGCCGGCCCGTTCCGCGCGCTGCGCCAAGACGACCTCGCCGCGGTGCGCGAGGCGATGGAGCGGGCCGACGTCGCGCACCTCGCCCAGCGTCCGCTGCCCACCCTTTCCGGCGGCGAGCGGCGGCGCGTCTACCTCGCCCGGGCCCTCGCCCAGCAGGCGCGGATCCTCGTGCTCGACGAGCCGACGACGGCGCTCGACGTCGGCCACGCCTGCGCGCTGATGGACCTTCTCGCGGCGTGGGCCGCGGAAGGACGCGCGATCGTGCTTTCGCTGCACGACGTCGTGCTCGCCGCGCGGGGACCGAACCGCTGCCTGCTGATGCACGAAGGGCGGATCGTCGGCGACGACGCGCCGGCCGCGGTCCTCTCCGGCGACGCCGCGCGCGCCGCCTTCGGCGTGCGCCTGATCGCGCTCGACGAGCCGCGCGCGATCATCCCCGCCTGACGCGGAGAGCCGCGTCCGCGGCCCTCGGCCCGGCGGAGGACCAAAAGCAAAAGCCCCGCGCCGAAGCGCGGGGCTGTTGTGGTCGTGATTGCGAGTGAATCAGTTGCCGGCGCGGCGGACGTGGCTCGCCTGCGGCCCCTTGGGCCCCTGAGTGATCTCGAATTCGACCGCTTCGCCTTCACTGAGCGAGCGGAAGCCGGAACCCTCGATCGCGCTGTAGTGCACGAAGACGTCCGGACCGTTGTCCTGGCTGATGAAACCATAACCCTTGGCGTCGTTGAACCACTTCACCTTGCCCTGAGCCATTGCTGTGGAACCTTTCTTCGCCTCCGCACACAAACGATGCCGCGGCGGCGCTTGTGGCGGGCCGATCCATTTTGCCGGAGGGCGGAAAACGCTCCCGCGAAACTTCTCCGGTTCGACGGACGGACCGCCTTTTGGTGCGAACTGAGACAGTATCGGTCGCTTCCGCAAAACTTGCAATGTCGGCGCCGAAGGTTTGACGCCCCCGCGGGCGGGCAAGCGCCGCGCCCGGCCGCATAATTGTCCATGGGCGGCGCGCTTCGGCGCGCGGCCCGGGCCCCGGGCGGGGCGTCCGGAGGGAGCGATGGTCCGCTGGCTGATCGGAGCGACGGTCCTGGCGTGCGGCGCGGCGGCCTTCGCCGGCGACGCGTCGGAGAAGCCGAAGGTCATCACCAACGAGGACTTGCCCCCGCTTCCCGGGGCCAGCGTTCCCGGCCCGCTCCGGGTCGCGCAGGACTGGCGACTGGAGCTGAAGATCCCCGACGACGTCCTGCGCCAGCTCGACGGCGACGCGCGGATCGAGGCGCGGCGCGAGGCGGCGGCCGAATGGGCGAGGGAGCGGCGGGAAGAGCGGGACGCCGAGCCGACGGACTTCACGTCGGACTGGATCGTCTCCTCTCCGCGGTACTTCGGCCTCCCCGTCGGCCGGTTCAGAGGCGCGACCTGCCTCAACGGCGCCTGCCTCGGCGGCGGTCTCCGCTACGACGGCCTCTGGCGGTATCGGCCGGCGCCCCAGCCGGCGCCGACGCAGCCGGCGCCGCAGCCCGGCCCGAGCGCTCAGCCCCAATCCCCGCAGCCCGATCGGGGAACGCAAGCCCAGTCGCCGCAGCCCCGCCCCAGCGCGCCGGCGCCGGCGCCGCGGCAGCAGTTCGCCCCGCGCGCGGGCGGCGCCGCGGCCCCGGCCGGCCGCTGAGCGGAGGGGCTTCCCCGCGTCACTCCGGAAACGCGACGACCCGCCGGATGTCCCGCTCCCCGAGCGCCAGCGCCACGAGCCGGTCGACGCCGAGGGCGATCCCGGCGGCGGGCGGATGCCCCGCCTCTAGCGCGGCGAGGAACGCCTCGTCCAGGTCGGGCGCCGGGAGGCCGTGGGCGAGCCGATAGGCGCGGTCCGCCTCGTGCCGCCGCCTCTGCTCCGCCGGATCGGTCAGCTCGTCGAAGGCGTTCGCGAGCTCCATTCCGCCCGCGTAGACCTCGAAGCGCAGCGCCACCGGCCATTCCGGATCGGGCCGGACGTTGCTCAGCGCGGCCTGCGAGGCGGGATATTCCTCGAGCACCGTGATCCGCCCCCGGCCCAAGTGCGGCTCGACCCGCTCGAGGAAGATGCGGAAGTAGATCTCGTCCCAGTCGTCGTCGGGGGCCGTGCGCACGCCGATCGCCTCGGCCGCCGCGCGCAGCGCCGGCAGTTCGCGCTTTGCGGCGAGGTCGATTCCGGCGAGGCGGCGGAACGCCTCGCGCACCGTCAGCCGCTCCGGCGGCAGCGAGAGGTCGCAGCCCGGCACGCGCGACGGGTCGGCGCCCGCGGCGAGCGCCGCGGCGCGCAGGAGGCCGGAGACGTCGGCCACGAGGGCGTCGAGCCCCTCGAAGGCGCGGTACCACTCGAGCATCGTGAACTCGACGAGGTGCGTCTCGCCGCGCTCGTCGCCGCGGAACGAGCGCGCGAGCTCGAAGATCCGCTGCGCGCCGGCCGCGAGCAGCCGCTTGAGGTGCAGCTCCGGACTCGTGATCAGCCAGCGCCCTTCGCCCGCCGGGAGCGGCGCGAGGTGCGGCTCCATTCCGGGGCAGACGACGCGCGTCGGGGTTTCGACCTCGAGGAAGTCCCGTTCGGCGAAGAACCTGCGGATCGCGGCGACGATCGCCGCGCGTCGCCGCAGCAGCGGAAGCCGCCGCGGCAGGTCGGCGTCCTCCGGCGCGGGCGGGCCGGCCCGCCGCGCCAGCACCCGCGCCGCGTCGAGCGCGAAGCCGGCGGCGCCGCGGCGCAGCAGCCCGGACACGAGGTCCCCCTCCGCCGCCCCGACGACGGGGGCGAGCGGCGAGGCGACGCCGGAAGAGTCGGCGAGGAGAAGATCGGCGCCGTCGCGTTCGAGACGCGCGGCGACCGGCGCGGACGAGAACCCCGCCGCGAGCCGCGCGACCGCGGCCCGCAGCGGGACGAAAGGACCGAGGTCCATCGCGGCGCTCAGCGCTTGACGCGCTCCACGTACTCGCCCGTCCGCGTGTCCACGCGGATCCGCTCGCCGTTGTCCACGAACATCGGCACGTTGACCTTCGCGCCGGTCGAGAGCAGGGCCTGCTTCATCGCGTTGGTCTTCGTGTCGCCCTTCACCGCCGGCTCGCAGTCGGTGATGTCCAGCTCGACGAAGTTCGGGAGGTCGATCGAGATCGGCCCGTTGTTGTGGAAGAGCATCGTCACCGGGAGGTTCTCGGTGAGCCACTTCCACGCGTCGCCCACGCCTTCTTCGTTGAGCTCGATCTGCTCGTAGTTGGCGGTGTCCATGAAGTGGAACTGCGTGCCTTCGCGGTAGAGGAACTCCATCGCCCGCTCGTCGAGATGGCACTCGTCGATCTTCTCGCCGGAGCGCCAGGTGCGCTCGACGACGAGGCCGCTGACGAGGCTCTTGCACTTGCAGCGGGTGAAGGCGTTCCCTTTCCCCGGCTTGACGAACTGGGCGTCGGCGACGACGTACGGTTCGCCGTCCAGCTCGATCTTGGTTCCCTTGCGCAAATCGGACGTGTCGTACACGGAAGCACCTCTTCGGCCGGGGCTGCGCCCGAGCCGAAAACGGATCGTTCGAGGCTGGGCAGCCGCTGGAATGAGCCGACGGACACCGACGGCGGCGGCCGTCGGACCGGCGCATTATAGGGTCAATGAACGACTTCCAAAAGGCAGCCCCCCGCGCCGCGGCGCGGCGCGGACTCGTCGCGGGGGACCGGCCGCTTCCGCTCGCCGAGGCGGCCAAGCGGCTCGGCGCGACGCTCGACGACGAGGCGCGGCGCGCGGCGCGTCGCTTGCCGCTGCGCTTCCCCGAGGGATACGTCTCGCTCGCCGATCCCGCCGACCCCGACGATCCGATCCGACGGATCGTCTGGCCCGATCCGTCCGAGAACCGGCCCGACCCCGAGGCGATCGACGATCCGGTCGGCGAAGCCGCCTTGGCCGAGCCGCGGTTCGTCGTCCGCAAGCACCCGGACCGCGCGCTCTTCCTGCTTACCTCGCGCTGCCATCTCTACTGCCGCTACTGCTTCCGCGCCGGGCACGGCGCGGACCCGACGCTCCCCGAGATCGAGGCGGCGATCGACGGCCTCGCCGGCGACGAGCGGCTGCGCGAAGTGATCTTCTCCGGGGGCGACCCGCTGACGCTTCCCGACGAGTTCCTCGCCGCGGCGCTCGGCGCGCTCGCGCGCCTGCCGCGCCTCGCGACGGTGCGGGTCCACACGCGGGCGCCGATCCACGATCCGGCGCGGATCACGCCCGATCTGGTCCGCGCGCTCGCCGCCTCGCCCCGGCCGCTCTGGATCGTCGTCCACGCCGCGCACCCGCGGGAGCTGACGCCGCGCGTCGACGAAGCGCTGGCCCGGCTGCGCGGCGCGGGGGCGGCGCTCCTCGACCAGACCGTCCTGCTGCGCGGCGTCAACGCCGATCCGGCGACGCTCGCCGAGCTGTTCCTCGGCCTCTACGCGCGGCAGGTCAAGCCGTACTACCTGCACCACCCCGACCGCGTCGCCGGCGGAGCGCGCTTCCGCGTGACGATCGAGGAGGGGAAGAGAATCGCGGCGACGGTGCGGGAGTCGATCCCCGGCCCGGCGATGCCGTCGTACGTCCTCGACCTGCCCGACGGCTCGGGCAAGACGCTCGTCGAGACGATGGAGCGCCGCGCGGACGGCCTCTACGTCGCGCGGCACGCCGACGGGCGGGAAAGCCTCTACAAGGACATCGCGCGGAACGGCGATTCGGACGGCGCGACGGCGCGGCGCGGAAAGCGACGCTGATCCTCGGCCGCCGCGGCGCGCGGCGCCGAAACGTCAGCCGCGCGGCGTCGTCAGTTCCTTGATCGTCTCCAGCAGCAGCGGGATGTCGATCGGCTTGGCGAAGACCCGCGCCGCCCCCATCTTCTCAGCCGCCGCGAGGTAGCCGAGATTCCCGAGACGCCCGCCGCCGGACATCGCGATGATCGGCAGGCCGGGCCGCGCGGCCAGCAGCTCGCGGATCGTCTCCAGCCCTTCCTTCCCCGGCATCAGCAGGTCGGTCAGCACGACGTCCGCTTCGCGCTTCCTGAAGGCCTTGAGGCCGGCGACGCCTTCCTCGGCGGCGTCCACCTCGTAGCCGTTTCGCTCGAGCAGCTGCTTGAGCATGTCGCGCGTCTGCTCGTCGTCTTCGATCACGAGGACTCGTGGCATCGCTCGTCCCTTTCGCGGGCTCCGTCGAGGAGCCGCCTGATGGCGCGCGCCAGTTCGAGCGCGTCGGCGGGCTTCGCGAGAACGGCGCCCACGCCGGTCTCCTCCGCCCGCAGTTCCGCAATCCTAAGACCGAAACCGGTCGTCAGGAGCACCGGCAAGCCGGGATTGAGCGTCCTCGCCCGGCGGGCCAACTCCAGCCCGTCCAGCCCCGGCATCGCCAGGTCGGCGACGCCGATGTCGAACTCCCGCGGCGCCGCGGCCAACGCGTCGTGCGCGGCGTCGCCGCGGGCGTAGGCCGCGACCTTGTAGCCGAGACGCTCCAACAGTTGCCGGCCGAAGTCGAGCACTTCCGGCTGGTCGTCCGCGAGGAGAACCCGCTCGTTCCCGCACGACGTCGGCAGCGGCGGCGGTTCGACCCGTTCCTCCGCGACCAGCGGCAGGAATACGCGGAACGTCGAGCCGCGGCCGACCTCGCTGTAGACGTCGATCCGGCCGCCGTGGGCGGCGATGATCCCCGAGGCGGCCGAGAGCCCGAGCCCCGAGCCCTCGCCGACCCCCTTCGTCGTGAAGAACGGCTCGAAGATCCGGTCGATCACCGCCGGCTCGATCCCCTGGCCGGTGTCGGACACGCCGATCAACGCGCAGCGTCCCGGCCGGATCGCGCCGCGCCCCCGCGTCGGCTCGGCGCCGACGTCGAGCGCGCGAAGCGAGAGCTCGAGCGTGCCGCCCCCCTTCCCCATCGCCTCCGCACCGTTGTGGCAGAGGGCCGCCAGCGCCTCGGCGAGTTGGGCGGCGTCCGCCTCGACCGTCAGGGAAAGGGCCTCCCGCGGGAGGAGGATCCGCACGGATCGCGGCAGCTCGGCGCGCATCATCTGGCCGACCCGCTCGACGAACGGGCCGAGATCGATCCGCTCCATCCGCGGCTCGGCGCCGCCGGCGAACGCCTGGATCCGCGCCACGAGCAGCCGCGCCCGCTCGACGGCGCGCCCGAGCTGCCGCAGGTTGCGCGCCGCGGCGCCGTCCGCCGGGAGGTCCATGCCGATCAGCTCGGCGTAGCCGAGCACCCCGAAGAGGATGTTGTTGAAGTCGTGGGCGATGCCGCCGGCGAGCGTTCCGAGCGCCTCGTG
>JAJFTU010000451.1 GCA_021372775.1 bacterium
CGCTTCCCGAACGGCCGGCCGACGCTGGAGGAGAAGTCGTCGGTGCCGCTGATCCTCTACGGGCCGCAGGCGCTCGAGGGGAAGAAGCTGCCGCCGCGCGCCGCGGGAAGCCACATCGACATCATCCCCACGCTCGTCGAGCTGGCGGCGCCGAAGGACTTCGCCTACGCCGCCGTCGGGCACGACATCTTCGATCCCGCCGCGCCGTCGATCGCGATCGGCCGCAACCGCGCGGCGACGCCGGACGGCATCTTCGAGTTCGCCGGGACGCCGCGGGCCGAGACGCCGGACGGCGCCGCGTGGAACATCGATCAGGCGGAGCGCGACCGGCTGGAGCGGCGCGAGCGGGCGCAGCGCGCGGTCGCTTGGTGGCGGATCATCCGCGGCCCGTCGTTCGAGAAGAAGTAGAGGACGCACGGCTCCGCCGCAGTCCTCCGCGCCGAGCTTGATCGCTCACGGCATTTGCGAAACGGGCACTGTCGGCGCAAGGAGCGCGAACAGCGCCCGCCCGGCGCACCCTATTGCGTACCACCGCGCGATGGAACCAGCTCGGGCTCGCCATTTCGATCGAGACAGCGCGAGCCGCAGCGCCACGACCGCGAGATGGCCGAACGCCCACGCCGCCGAAACGTGGAGCGTCGCAGCAGGCGGGGGCCGCCCTGCAGAACTAACCCAGAACGGTGTTGCGAAGGGAATGAGAAGCCCGGCGGGTGATCTCCGGGCCCCCTGCACGATCACTCCACCGCATTGCGCGGCCGGCTTGCGAAATAGACCCTCTGCGCGTCATTGTCCAGTGACCTGAATCTGACAAATCCGCGCGACCTGAACTCGAACCGCTGCGGCGTGGTCCTAATGATGCCGCGCTCGAGCTTACCCGGCAGACGCTCTCCAATGATGGTCACGGTTCGGGATACCAACCGAAACTCGACCTCAATCGTGCCATCGGCCGCACATGGCCTCCAGGAGCCGGTATAGACGACTTGTCCGTCTCCGGCGCTTATCGCGTAGCGTTTTCCTGAATGATAGATGACACAGTAGATCAGGGTGAATGAGCGGCCGGGACCGAAGTAGAGTACAGCTGCTTCACCGGTGCGAAGACCTCTTTCAACCGACTCAGGTGCGTTGGTCCACGGGATGTCCGTCGATATCCACGCGCCCTCGATGTCCAACGGCGTCAGGCTCCCGGCACAGGCAACGAGAGCGAAGCAGGCGAACAGGAAACGCAGAACGCCCCTGATCATGGGACCACCACAGGCCCGTTGACAGCAACGGGTACAGGCTGGGGAGGCAAGTTCCACAAGTAACTGATGAACCGCGCGTCCTGCCCGTAACAGAGGCAGCCATGTGTCCAGCCACGGCCGTTCGACTGCCCGTGGAAATATGCCCCGCGCGTCTGAGTGTCGAGATTCGTCGGGTTCAGGTACGCGCGGATGTTTTCGTAGGCCCCGACAACATTCCACCTCACCCCATTCGCATCCGTGATGTTGTGCATCTCTTGAATACCATAGAACACTGGCGGGTTACCGAGCGTGGACTGGGGATTCAGCGCGGTAGGTCCATTCGAGTCGCGAATGTCCGTTCGGATCGTGAAATTCCCGTTCGAAATCGGGTCATGGTCTTGCCCGCCGGAGAAACCCGAAGCCGGGCACGAACTCCTTCGCCGCCGCGATCGTCCCGCCGCCGCCGGAGGCGAGGCTCACCGAGTCCTCGGCCAGCGCCTGCCCCGCGCCGTCGCGCAGCGTCGGCCGCGGCAGCCCGCTCTTGTCGAGACGGAGCCAGCGCGTCCCCGCCGCGTCGTAGCGTCACTTTGCGCTGCGTCCGCGCACGACAGCGCTCATCCTCCGTATCAAGACGCAGCCGGCATACGCGAGAACCAAGTACCAAGACGAACCTACGAGGAGATACGCTGTTCCTGAGGCCACGAACATCAGGTTTATGCTTGTGGAGTCACCGAGAACCACGCGAATCAGTGGCTCTATGCACCATGCCGATAAGGGCCAGTCCATTGCGTACGCGATTATCGGCAAAAGGCCACTCTTCGGAGGATTCCAGAGCGCTGCCCCAAAGATGATAATGACGACAACACTGTGCGCTAGAAACGCCGCAATCGGAACCGCGCGTGCGAGCCTCATCTGCGGTCCTCCTATTCGGGTTCGCCGTTCTTTAGGCCCGTCTTAACTTCTTTCGGCGTATTCCGGCACGTGGAGTCCGCAGCCGGCGCCGAATCGCCGACGCCACGCGCTCGCGACGCCCGTCGTACGGCTCAAGCCGCGCGACCGCGGCGACTGCGCAACTCTTCGTGCATAGAGCGGGCTAGACGAACCGCCGCCAGACCCAGACGATCCAGGAGCGGCTGAAGTAGTCGGACCAGAGCGTTCCGTCGATTCCCCACCAGAGCAGCCGCGCGGCGTGCACGCCGCCGACCGCCCAGCAGAGGACGGCGGCGACGCGCTGGTCGTACATCAGCCGCCGCCACGCGAGCGCGCGCCCGAGCCACAGTTCCGTCAGCGCGAGAAGCGGCGTCGCCAGCGTCAGCGCGAAGAGCGGCGGGCCGAAGACGTTGTCGGCGAAGGCGTCCCGCCAGTCGCCGACGGCCATCGCGCAGAACGAGCGGGTCAGGCCGCATCCGGGACAAGGGAGTCCGGTGATCAGCCGGAAGGGACAGATCACCGGGCCGTCGTGCACGTGCGGCGCGTAGAGCCACGCCGCGGCGAGGACGATCAACGCCGTCGCCGCGGCCGCGAGCCGCGCCCGCCGGAACGAGACCTTGGGATCGACCGATTCCATGGCGCCCGCCGAACAACTCCCGCGCGCGCCGCCGGGACGCGGGGACCGGACGCGGACGGCCGGCCCCGACCCCCAGGCGGCGACGAGGCCCGTCAGGCCTCGTACAGCTCGTTGATGTGCTGCTGCACGATCATCGCCGCGACCATCGGCACGAAGAAGCCGAGGACCAGCAGCAGCACGGAGAGGTTCTTCAGCTCGGGACGGCTCGTCCGTTCGCCGAGCGCCTCGAGCCCCTTGCCGCACTGGTAGTAGAAGAACAGGTTCAGCGGCAGGCAGCAGCCGGAAACGGCGGCGAGCACGGGGGCCAGCAACTCGCGTCCGGCGACCGCGTTGAGCACCTCCGCGGCCTTGTAGTTCCAGTAGATCAGGAACAGCCCGCAGGTGAGGAACGAGAGAAGCAGGACGACGACCGGGTGCATCCGAAACTCGGGAACGGGTCGGGTTTCCATCGCGAACGTCTCCATCGTCGGGGAGCGTGGGCGGCGCCGGCGCGCCCCTCGCGCCGCACGTCCCACAAACTGCGGACACTGTACCGCAGAGCCGCCGTCGCGCGCCGCCGTCCCCTCTTGGCGGTACCTCTTTGGCGACGGACGGCGGGGACGCCGAAGGAGGGACGATGCCGACCTTCATGCTGATGACGCGCTTGGCCCCGGAGAGCATGCAGGACGTGAACGTGCGGCGCACGACGAGCCGGGAGTGGATGCGCAGGGTCAAGGAGTACTGCCCGGAGGTCAAGTGGCTCGCCCACTACGCGATCCTCGGGCCGTACGACTTCTGCGACATCTACGACGCCCCGGACATCGAGACGGCGCACAAGGTCTCGCTCATTTCCCGCAGCGAAGGGGCGGTGACCGCGGAGAGCTGGCAGGCGCTGCCCTACGAGCAGTACATGCGCCTGCTCGAGAAGATCGTCTGACCGCCGCGGCCGGGCGCGCCCCCGCCGCGGGGCGAGGGCGCGCCGCCGACATCTGCTACTGCAGCGGCGAGAGGTCCGCGCCGCCGCGCACGGCGATCCGCCGCGCGCGTTCGTAGTCGTCGAGGTGGTCGGTCTGCTTGGCCGCGACGGCGAGCAGCGCGGCCGTCAGCGCGTCGTCCCGCGTCGCGCCGATGAGCGGGCTCCGATAGGCGAGCGCCTTGTAGGCGAGGTCGGGCCGGCCTTGAAGCAGCCGGAGCCGCGCCTCGCCGTCGGCCCGCTCCTTCGCCGGAAGCCCGGCGAGTTGGGCCTCCGCCTCGCGCAACCGGCCTTCGTCCAAATCAATGCTGAGCAGCTCGATCCGCGCGCGCACGTCGAGATCGGACCACAGCCGCTTCGCCGCGCGGCGTTCGTTCGCGGTCGCCGCTCCGTCCGCCGGAATGTCCGCCGCCAACGCCGCCGCGTAGAGCCGCCGCGCTTCGGCGTTCTCGCCGCGGTCCGCCGCGAGGCCCGCCGCGGCCGCGAGCGCCGGCTTGCGGTCGTCCTTCATGTTCCGGAACAGGGCGCAGACCG
>JAJFTU010000452.1 GCA_021372775.1 bacterium
GGTCGTCCGCGGCGGCTCGGCTACAATGCCGCTTCCTTCGAGGAGCGGCCTCCCATGCAATCGATCCGCGAGCTCTTCCGCGTCGGCGTCGGCCCGTCGAGCAGCCACACCATGGCCCCGCGCCGCGCCGCCGAACTGTTCAAGGCGCGCGTCCCCGGCGCCGCCCGCCACCGCGTCACCCTCTACGGCAGCCTCGCCGCGACCGGCAAGGGACACTTGACCGACGTCGCGGTGCGCGCCGCCCTGGCCCCGGCCGAGGTCGAGGTCGTCTTCCGCGCCGGCGAACAGCTGCCGCGCCACCCTAACGGCCTGCTCTTCGAGGCGTTCGACGCCGCGGGATCGCCGCTCGCCTCGTGGCGCGCCTACAGCGTCGGCGGCGGGGCGCTCGAGGACGACGAGGGGACCGCCGCCGCGCCGCCCGAGGTCTACGACCTGACGACGATGGGGGAGATCCTCGACCACTGCGACCAGACCGGCCGGACGTTCTGGGAGTACGTCGAGGAGCGGGAAGGGCCGGAGATCTGGGACTTCCTGCGCGAGGTCCTGCGCGCGATGGAGGCGGCGGTGGACCGCGGCCTGCGCGCCCAAGGGGTCCTGCCCGGCGGCCTCGGCCTCCCGCGCAAGGCGTGGACGTTCCACCGCAAGGCGGAGATGTCCTCGCCCCTCCACATGCGCCGGGAAGGGCTGCTCTTCGCCTACGCGCTGGCCGTCTCGGAGGAGAACGCGGTCGGCGGCGTGATCGTCACCGCCCCGACCTGCGGCTCGTGCGGCGTGTTGCCGGCGGTGCTCCGCGGCGTGCGGGAGTCGCTGGCCGACGACGACGAATTGGCCGCGCTCCGCGCGTTGGCCACGGCGGGGCTGGTCGGCGACATCGTCAAGAAGAACGCCTCGATCTCCGGGGCCGAGGTCGGCTGCCAAGGGGAGGTCGGCGTGGCCTGCGCGATGGCCGCGGCGGCCGCGGCGCAGCTCCTGGCCGGCACGGTGCGGCAGATCGAGTACGCCGCGGAGATGGGGCTGGAGCACCATCTGGGCCTCACCTGCGACCCGGTGGCCGGCTTGGTCCAGATTCCGTGCATCGAGCGGAACGTCTTCGCCGCCGCCCGCGCGGTGACCTGCGCGGAATACGCGCTGCTTTCGGACGGTTCCCACCGTATCCCGTTCGACGACGTCGTGGCCGTGATGCGCGACACCGGCCGCGACCTGCCGCTGGCGTACCGCGAGACCGCGTTCGGGGGCCTCGCCGCGGCCTACGCCCGGCGCCACGCGCCGCGCCTCGCCGCGGCGCCGAGGAGCGCGAAGCCATGAAGGACCGCACGCTGCTGATGATCCCCGGGCCGATCGAGTTCGAGCCCGCCGTCCTTTCCGCGCTCGGCGCGCCGACGACGAGCCACACCGCGCCCGACTTCATCGAGGCGTTCGGTCGCGCCCTGACGCGGCTGCGCGAGGTCTTCCTCTGCCCCGAGGGGCAGCCGATCGTCCTCGCCGGCTCCGGCACGCTCGCCATGGACACCGCGGCGGCGAACCTCGTCGAGCCGGGGGACAAGGTCCTGGTCGTGGACACCGGCTACTTTTCGAACCGCTTCGCGGCGATGTTCGAGCGATACGGCGCGGAGGTGGAGCGCCTAAGCGCGCCGGTCGGCGGGGCGCCGACCGCGGCGGAGGTCGCCGCGGGGCTGGCGCGCCGCCCGGCCAAGCTCGTCTCCGTCACGCAGGTCGACACCTCGACCGGCGTCCTCGCGCCGGTGCGGGAAATCGCCGCGGCGGCGCACGCCCACGGGGCGCTCTCCGTCGTGGACGGCGTCTGCGCGGTCGCCGGCGAGGATCTGCGGATGGCCGAGTGGGGGGTGGATTTGGCCCTCACGGCCTCGCAGAAGGCGATCGGCGTGCCGCCCGGCCTGGCGCTCGTCGTCGCCGGGCCGCGCGCCCTGAAGGCGTTCCGCGCCCGCCGGACGCCGGTCGCCAACTACTACGCCGACTGGGCCAACTGGCTGCCGATCATGGAGGCCTACGAGGCCCGCAAGGCGAGCTACTTCGGCACCCCGGCGGTCAACCTCGTCTGGGCGCTCGACGTCAGCCTCGGGCAGATCCTCGCCGAGGGGATGTCGGCCCGCTTCGCCCGCCACCGCCGGCTCGCCGCCGCCTGCCGGGCGGGGATCGAGGCGCTCGGCCTCGGCGTGGTGCCGACGTCGCCGGAACTCGCCGCGCACACGATGACCGCGCCGCGCCTCCCGGGGGGCGTTTCGGCGGCCGACCTGCTTCCGCGGGTCGCGCGGGCCGGGGCGGTCCTCGCCGGCGGGCTGCATCCGCAGATCAAGAGCGAGTACTTCCGCATCGGCCACATGGGCGCCGCGCACGTCGGCGACGTCCTCGCGACGCTCGCCGCGCTCGAGGCGGGGCTGGCCGGATGCGGATTCGGGGTGGAGGCGGGGGCGGCGGTCGCCGCCGCGCAGAAGGCCGCGCTCGCCGGCTAGGCCGCGGGGCGGCGGCGGACGGCGCGGCGCCGCTCCCCCGCGGGGCGGGGGACGCGCTGTTTCAGGAGGGCGGGGTCAGCGGCGGCGATGGACGGCGCGCGCCGCCGCGCCGAGCGCGACGCCGCCGAGCGGCAGAGCCGCGACGCAGACGCCGAGCGTCTCGCAGCGGACGTCGGCCTCCCGCAGGCCGAGGAAGACGAGGAGCATCCCGGCGAAGAGCGCGAGCCCGAAGAGGCCGAGCTTGAGGATGTCGCGCCAGTCGTGCGGCTGGTCGGCGTGCCACGTGCGGTCCCGCGGGGTCATGGAGAGAATCTGACCCCGGTCACCGGGCGGCGCAAGCGGAAAACGAAAACCGGAGGGCGCCTGCGGCGCCCTCCGGCCTTCTCCTGCCAGGATTTCGGCGGGAACGATCGGGCGATCAGAAATCCTCGCCCATGCCGGCGCCCATGCCGGGCATCGGCTTCTTGTCCTTCTCCGGGAGCTCGGCGATCACCGCTTCGGTGGTCAGCAGCAGACCGGCCACGGAGACGGCGTTCTGGAGCGCGATGCGGACGACCTTGGTCGGGTCGATGATCCCTTCCTTGATCATGTCCACGTACTTCTCGGAGGCGGCGTCGAACCCTTCGGTCGGGTTCTGGAGGTTGCGGACTTCGTTGACCACCACGCTGCCTTCGAAGCCGGCGTTGTTGGCGATCTGCCGCAGCGGCTCTTCGAGCGCGCGACGGACGATGTTCATGCCGAGCTGCGCGTCCTCGCCCTTGATCTTGGACTTGTCGAGCGCGGCCTGGGCGCGGAGCAGCGCCACGCCGCCGCCGGGGACGATCCCTTCCTCGACCGCGGCCTTCGTGGCGTGCCTCGCGTCTTCGACGCGGGCCGTCTTTTCCTTCATCTCGGCTTCGGTCGCGGCGCCGACCTTGATCACCGCCACGCCGCCGACCAGCTTGGCCAGCCGCTCCTGCAGCTTCTCGCGGTCGTAGTCGGAGGAGGTCTCCTCGATCTGGGTGCGGATCTGCTTCACCCGCGCCTCGATCTCGGCGGCCTTGCCCTTGCCCTCGACGATCGTCGTGTTGTCCTTGTCGATGACGATCTTCTTGCACTGGCCGAGGTCGGCGACGGAGACGGACTCGAGCTTGATCCCGAGGTCCTCGCTGATCGCCTTGCCGCCGGTCAGGATCGCGATGTCCTGCAGCATCGCCTTGCGGCGGTCGCCGAAGCCCGGGGCCTTGACGGCGCAGACGTGCAGCGTGCCGCGCAGCTTGTTGACCACCAGCGTGGCCAGCGCCTCGCCCTCGACGTCCTCGGCGATGATCAGCAGCGGACGGCCGGCGCGGGCGACCTGCTCCAGCAGCGGCAGCAGGTCCTTCATCGACGAGATCTTCTTCTCGTTGACGAGGATGAGCGGGTTCTCGAGGACGACTTCCATCCGCTCCGGGTCGGTGACGAAGTACGGGCTGAGGTAGCCGCGGTCGAACTGCATCCCTTCGACGACTTCGAGCGTCGTCTCGAGGGCCTTGGCCTCCTCGACCGTGATCACGCCGTCCTTGCCGACCTTGTCCATCGCCTCGGCGATGATCTTGCCGATCGTCGGGTCGTTGTTGGCCGAGATCTGCCCGACCTGGGCGATCATCTTGTTGCCTTCGACGCTGCGGGAGATCTTCTGGATCGCCTCGATCGCGGCGCCGGCGGCCTGCTCGATGCCGCGCTTGAGGTCCATCGGGTTCGCGCCGGCGGTGACGGCCTTCACGCCCTCGCGGAAGATCCCCTGGGCCAGCACGGTGGCGGTGGTGGTGCCGTCGCCGGCGACGTCGGACGTCTTGCTGGCGACCTCGCGCACCATCTGCGCGCCCATGTTCTCGTAGTTGTCCTCGAATTCGAGTTCCTTGGCGACCGTCACGCCGTCCTTGGTGGACAGCGGCGAGCCGAACTTCTTCTCGATCAGGACGTTCCGGCCGCGGGGCCCCAGCGTGACCTTGACGGCGTCGGCGAGCTTGTTCACGCCGCGCATCAGCGACTGGCGGGCGTCCTCGGCGTAGGAAACCTTCTTGGCAGCCATTGTTCAGTGCTCCTTATCGGGGCCGGACGCGCCGCGCGGGCGCCGATCCGACCGGGAAGCTGCGGTCAACCGATGATCCCGAGGATCTCGTCCTCGCGCAGGATCACGAACTCGTCCCCTTCGATCTTCACTTCGGAGCCGGAGTACTTCCCGAAGAGGACCTTGTCCCCGGCCTTGACCGCCATCGGCTGCAACTTGCCGTCGTCGGTCGTCTTGCCCGGTCCCACGGCGACCACCTCGCCTTCCTGCGGCTTTTCCTTGGCGGAGTCGGGAATGATGATCCCGCCCTTCGTCTTCTCGGTTCCCTCGATCCGCTTGACCAGGACGCGGTCATGGAGAGGCTTCAGCTTCATGGTCGTTCCCTCCCTTGCAAGTCTTGTGGGATGAATGATTTGGCAATTCGCCGCACGCGCCCCTTTGGCACTCCTCGGCGACGACTGATGACAATAAGATTGCCCTATAGGGGTGTCAAGCGACGAAGACGCCGCTCCGCGGACCCCCCTTCGCCGGGGCGGGCGGGCGCGATAAGATCGGTCCGCTCGAGTCCCACCCGCGTGCCCGTTCGAGCGGAGGAGAGACGCGCCGATGCCCGTGATTCTGGACGGCCAGAGCCTCACCATCGAAGACCTCGTGAAAATCGCCCGCGGCGGCGAGAGAGTCGAGATCGCGCCGGAGGCGCTCGAACGGATCAAGAAGTGCCGGGCGCTTCTGGAGTCGAAGATCGCCAAGCACGAGATCATGTACGGGGTCAACACCGGGATCGGCGAGTTGGTCAACGTCGAACTCGACGACGCGCAGGTGCGCGAGTTCCAGAAGTACCTCATCTACAACCACGCCGCGGGGATCGGCGAGCCGGCCCCGGTCGAGCACGTGCGGGCGGCGATGGCCGCGCGGATCAACGTGCACTGCAAGGGGCACTCCGGCTGCCGGCCGGAGATCCCGCTGACCTACGCCGCGCTGCTCAACGCCGGGATCACGCCCGTGACCTGCAGCAAGGGGAGCGTCGGGGCCTGCGGCGACCTCGCCCCGATGAGCCAGATCGCGCTCTCGCTGATGGGCGAGGGGGACTGCTTCTTCGGCGGACGGCGGGCGCCGACGGCCGCGGCGATGCGCGAGGCGGGGATTCCGATTCCGGGGCTCTGCGCGCGCGACGGTCTCGCCGCGATCAACGGCTCGAACTTCCTCACCGGGATGGACGCCCTCTCGCTCCACGACGCGGAGCGCTGGGTCGCGCAGGCCGAGATCGCCGCGGGGATGTCGCTCGAGGCGCTGCTGGCGAACATGAAGCCGTACGACCCGAAGCTGCACGAGCTGCGCGGCTTCCGCGGCGCGCGGACTTCGGCCGCGAACCTGCGCCGCGTGATGGACGGCTCCGACCTCGCCACGGGGAAGGTCAAGGTGAAGGTGCAGGACGCCTACTCGATGCGCTCGACGCCGCAGGTCGTCGGCGCGCTGCGCGACGCACTGGCCTGGGCGCGCAGCCAGGTGGAGATCGAGCTCAACGGCGTCGGCGACAACCCGATCTTCCTGCCCGGCGAGGACCGCGTCCTCACCGGGGCGAACTTCCAGGGCACTCCCGTCAGCGTGCCGATGGACATGGTCGCCGCGGCGGTGACGATGGTCTCGGTGCTCAGCGAGCGGCGGCTGAACCGGCTGCTCAACCCCGCGCTGTCGGTCGGCCTGCCGGCCTTCCTGACCAAGGGGGCGGGGATGTTCTCCGGCCACATGCTGAGCCAGTACACGGCCGACATGCTGATCGTCGAGCAGCGGATCCTCTCCGCGCCGTCCTGCGTGCAGTCGATCCCCGCCGCGGCCGACCAGGAGGACTTCGTCAGCATGGGGATGAACGGCGCGCTGAAGCTGCGCCAGATCCTCGACGACGCGTTCGGCGTCTTGGGGATCGAGTTCATCGCCGCGGCGCAGGCGCTCGACTTCCGCGAGTTCGGCTTCGGCCGCGGGACGCGGACCGCGCACGCCGCGGTGCGCCGCGTCGTCGAGCATCTCGAGGTGGACCGGCCGCTCAACAAGGACCACAACGCGATGAAGGCGGTCGTCGAGCGCGGCGACGTGCTCGACGCGGTCGAGGCGGAGATCGGCCCGCTCGGCCGGAGTTGGTTCGCCGAGGCGCGCGCCTGAGCGAGTCTCCGCGATCGACGCGATGGGGCCGGCCCGCGGGCCGGCCCTTCGCGTCTCCGGCGGCCGCGCGGCGCCCGTCGCTTCCCGGCGCGGCGCCCATCGCTTCCCGGCGCGGCGCCCATCGCTTCCCGGCGCGGCGCTCGTCGCTTCCCGGCGCGTCGGCCGTCGCTTCCCGGCGCGGCGCCGATCGTCGATAATCGCCGCATGTCGAACCGACGTTTCATCGTCGCCGCGACGTTCGCCGCCGCGACGCTCGGCGGCGCGGGCCTCCCCGCGGCGGCGGGAGAGCCGCCGTCTCCGCCGGTCAAGGACGCGCGCGACCTGACGGAGACGCCGACGTACGTTCCGCCGGAGCGGGCGTCCCTCGTGTTCGACAAGGCGATCTCGTTCGACGCGCCGCTCGCGAACCCGGTCCGACTGGTCCTCGACGCGGCCGCGGCGCGGGCCTTCGTCGTGCTGCCGGAGACCGGCGTCGAAGTCGTCGATCTCGCCGCGGGGCGGCGCGCGGCGCCGGTGCGCCAGGCGCGCGAGCCGCGCGACGCGGCGGTCTTCGGGAACATCCTCGCGCTGGCCGACGGCGACGCGCGCGGCCTTGTCTTCATCGACCTCGCGGAGAGACGGACGCTGCGCCGCCTTCCGCTCGGCGACGAGCCCGGACGGCTGCTCTTCGACGCCGCGGGGCAGCGCCTCTTCGTCGTCGTCGGCGAAGGGGACCGCACGCGGCTCGTCGCGATCGACGCCGCCGAAATGCGGCGCGTCGGCGAGCTTCGCCTGCCGTCGCGTCCCGACGATCTGGCGCTCTCCGCCGACGGCGCGCGCCTCTTCGCCGCCGCGCCGGGCGACGGCGACGGCGCGGTCTACGTGATCGATCCCGCGGCTCAGCGCCTCGTCGCGAGGTGGCCGCTCGGCCGGGCGCGCGCGCCGCGCGCCGTCTTCGTGGACGAGAAGCGCGGGCGGCTGATCGTCGCCTGCCGCCGCCCGCGGGCGCGCCTGGTCGCGATGCGCCTCGCCGACGGCGCGCTGCTCGACGCCGCCGAGGCGCCGGCGGAGGTCGAGGACGTCTCGCCCGACCCGGCGAGCGCGCGGCTCTACGCGACGGGCGGCGAGGGGGCGATCTTCGTCTACGAGTCGCCGACGCCGGAGAGTCTGAAGTTGGTCGAGCGGGTCGCCGCCGCGGCGGGCGCGCGCCGCTCGGCCTTCTGGGCCGCCGGGGACCGCCTGCTCGTCGCCGCGCCGCAGTTCGGCGTGCGTCCCGCGGCGCTGCTCCTCTTCAAGCCGCGGCGCGGGGCGAAGCGATGAACTGCCCGAAGTGCGGCTACGCGCAGGACGACGCGGCGACGGCGTGCGAGGCGTGCGGCCTGATCTTCGCCCGCTACGAGGAACGGCGGGAGGACGAAGCGGCGCTGGCGACCGGCGCGGTCGCGCCGCCGGGAAAGGTCGCCGTCGAGGAGCCGCCCGCGGGACGGCTCGACCGCGCGGGACGGCGCGCTCTCCTGATCGGCGCGCCGATCGGCGTCGTCTGCTTCGCGCTGCCGTTCCTCGACTTCGTCCTCGGCTACCTCTCGATCCTCGTGCACGAGCTCGGCCACGCGATCGCCGGCTGGCTGATGGGCTTCCCGTCGGTGCCGGCGTTCGACTTCGTCTACGGCGGCGGGGTGACGATCCTCGACGAGCGGAACGCGGGAGTGCTGATCGTTCTCGGCGCGCTCTGGGCGTGGGCGTTTTGGCGCCTGCGGCGGAACGCGCTCGGCCTCGTTTGCTGCGGCGTCCTCCTCGCCGCGCACGCGCTGCTCGCCTTCACGCCGGCGCACGAGACGCTGCACATGGCGGCGGGGCACCTTTCGGAACTGGTCTTCGCGGCGATCTTCCTCTACCGCGCGCTGTCCGGCGCCGGCTGCTTCGTGGCCGCCGAGCGCCCGCTCTACGCCGGCGCGGCGACCTTCGTCCTGCTCAAGGCGGCCGGCTTCGCCGGGCGGCTGATGTCGGACGCGGAGTTCCGCGCGCTCTACGAGGAGGCGAAGGGGGGCGGCAAGTGGATGGACCTCTCGCGGATCGCCGACCAGTTCGGCCTTTCGCTGCGGACGGTCGCCGGCTGGCTGCTCCTTCTCGCGCTGCTCACCCCGGCGCTGACCTGGTTCGTCTTCGCCGCGCGTGCCCCGCTCCGCCGCTTCCTCGCGCGCGCCCTCGAGCCGAACCCGTGACGAAGCCGGGCGGCGCGCCGAGCGCGTCGCTCTCCCGCGCGCCCGCGGCGCGGGAAGCCGATGTCAGGCTCGCGAGGGGACGCGTCCCCAAGAGAGGATCTTCTCGGCGGCTTCCTTCATCACTTTCGCCTCGGCTTGGGTCAGGTCCATTTCGAAGAGACGCTTGTGAACGCCGTTCGTGGCGGCGGCGACGCTCTGCATCGCTTCGACGAGGGTCGCGGTTCTTGCGTCGCCCGCGGCGCGGGCGAGGCGACTCGACTCCGCGAAATCCGCGAGTTCCCGCGCGCAACGCATCGCTCCGGCCAAGTCGCCGATCTGCTCGCGGATCTCGAGGGCGCGCCGCCATTGTCGGAGCCCCGCGCAGCAGCGCGCCATAAGAAGCGGAGGCGGCGCCGGATGGCTCTCCAGCGCGGCTGCGGCGTCGTTCCAGCGGGCGGCGTCCAGGTGAATTTCGGACCAGCGCAAAAGCGCGTCCTCGACCCGTCGCCGGCAGGCCTCCGAGGCGAGCCGCTTCGCGACCCCGGTCATCCGCTTGATGTCCTCGCCTCCCGGCGTCCACGTGGTTCCCGACGGCTCGTCGCCGAGCAGTTCCATCAAGTACGCCTGCGCCTGATCGCGCAAGACGGCGCGGATCGCGGACGGCGCTATGTTCAGGGCGGCCGTGATGTCGTCGAGCGCCTTGAGCCGCCGACCTGGGTCCGGCGCCGCGCTGGCCTCCATCAGGCGCCAGACCGCGTCGCCGGCTTCCTCGTTCCCGGTGGACCGAAGGCATCTTGCGGCGTTCTCGAGCGGGTCGGCCGCCAGGATCTTGGCGTCTCGCGGCAGCTGCACGTAGTGCCTGAGCTCCAGCAGCGCACGAACTTCGAACGCGCGCAGGCGAATCTGCGCGTCTCGGACGGCGCCCGGAACGTCAGGTTGTCCCAGCCGCTGTTCCGCCTGCGCGGCGCGTCTGCGGGCCCGCGCCAGATCGACGTCGGCGAATCGGATCGCGTCTTCGACGAGCCGTCGCACGAGCTCGTCCGGTTCGACGGCGGACGCGGTCTCCAGCGCCTCCTGCAGTTCCTCGGCGTCGTACGCGGCGGGTTCCACCCCCTTCGTCAGCCGGCTCGCGAGAGCGCGCGCGGCGTCTCGTCCGTCGATCTCCAGCAGGACAAGACGGTCGGTGGCTCGGCTCAGCGCCACGCGCAGGCCGTCGACCAGCCGCCGCCTGCGGAGGTCGTCGACTTCGGCTTCCGGACATCCCGGTCCTGCGGCGTCCTTGACCGCCATGACGACGCGCGACGGCGCCACGACGCAGCAAGTCGGCCACTCCAGCCCTTTGACTTTGAGCGGCGACGAAAGAAGGTCGTCGCCGCCGCCCAACCCGCTCTCCTCCATCGCCTTCCGCGCCAGTTCCGGATCCGCGGCGACGACCACGATGTCGGGCTGGGAGCCCATCCAGCGCAGGAGCTCCGCGGTCGCCGCCCGGTCGTGCCAGCCTTCGCACAGCAGGACCTCGCCCTGCACGGCGTCGAATTCGTCCTCGGCGCCGCTTCCCCGCGGCCGGTCCCTCTTCTGCAACTCGCCGTACATCGCGCCGACGCTGTCCACGACGGCCGCGATGCGGCTGGGACTGCGCAGGTTGGATCCAAGCGAGTAGCTCGACGGCTTCGTGAATCTCTCGGCGACGATGTTCGACAGTTCGCCGAAGTCGAAGGCGCTGTTGCCGACGGTCTGTCCTTCGTCGCCGGCGACGATCAGCTCGGTTCCGCGATCCGGATCGCGACGATGCGCCCTGCCGGCGAGCTCCACGAGGAGCGCATATTCGAGCGGGCGAAGGTCCTGGACCTCGTCCACGACGATCGCCGCCGGACGGAAGGGCAGGCGATCCAACACGGCGTCCGCCGCGGCTTGCCCCTGCGCGAGATCCCGGACGAGGTTGAAGATCATCTCCTCGCGCGTTCCCGCGGCGCCCAGCGCGTCGGCCCCGATCGCCCTGAACACCCGCGCGGCGTCGCGCGCCGTCTTGGGCAGCCGGGACGCGCGCAGGCGCTCGTAGGCGTCGGGGGACAGCGGAATCCCGTCGCGGAGTTCATTGCCGGCGTCGGTCGGCAAGGCGCGGCCGAGCAGGAAGGCGTGAACTTCGTCGAGCAGCGCGTCGGGAGCGATGCGCCATGACCGGAGGCGATCCGCCGGGTAGCCGTCGAGCAATTCGCCGGTCCCGCTTCGGTCCCACGGCGCGGGCAGGCGATCGAACGCCCGGCCCGCCAAGAGCGCGACGAGCTGCGCGAAGGAGTACGCCTCGAAGTGCGCCGCGCTCGATCCGAGGTTCTCGAGAAACTCCCGCGCCCTCTGCGCCAGCGTGCTCGACTGCGTGACGTAGATCACGTGCGCGGCGTGGTCTTGAAGGGCGGCGAACAGCAGGGCGATCGTCTTGCCGGTCCCTGGATGCCCCTTGATGATGCGGGCCCGCCGAGCGCTTCTCGCCGCGTCCTGCTGTTGCGCCGTGAAGGGGGACTCCCAAGAGGACGCGGACTCTCCCAGGAGCTCGGCGGGGTCGATGCGGTCGTAGTCCCCCGGCAGGCCGGGGCTCAGTTGTTCATCCGTTTCGTCGTGGTGCCGCACGGCCCGGACGAGCGTCTCGCGGGCGCCGAATCCGCTCTCCTTCGCCGGGGAGACGGCGCTCGGCATCCACCAGAGGTAGAACTGATTGCCTCCCGTTCCGCCCAACGGCGTTCGACGCCAACCCTGGTTGCGTCCTCGGACCAGTTTGATTCGATTGGTCTCGCCGAACGCTTGAAGTTGGAGCAGCGCCCGCGCCAGATGCCGCCGAATGGACTGCGGCGCGGCGCCGTCGGTCCAGACGAGCATGTCCTCGTGCAGGAGCACGCGACGCCCTCTCGGCGTCTCGGGCTGCGGAGACGATGCGCGCCGCTCGACTTGCGGCGAGATAGCCGGCTCGGCCGTCGCGGGAGCTTCTTCCGACTTGGCGGCGTCGTCCTGCCTAGGACGCATCGCCTCCCGGATTCGCCGGGCCTGTCCCTCCGAAAGCTCGAACGTGTCCCTGATCTTGGACACCGGAATCCGCAGTTGGTTCGCCGTCTTGACGACGGCGTCGACTTCGACGTGGAGTTCCTGCGCGAGAACGCGGAGCGTGATCACCTGCTTCCCCCTGAGAGCGAAGACGGCCGCCCCCCCCCGAACGGGTCGCGGCCGGCGAGTCCGCGCGGCGAGACTCGCGCCGATTGTAGGTCCGAACCACGGCTCGGCGCGCCCAAAAGAGACGGCGCGGGGACGAGGCGGAGAGAAAGCCGCTTCACCGACGGCGAGCGCCCGCTCCGCGTCGCGCGGTCGCCTTCGGGCCCGACGCCGGACTCCGACGCAGCGGCGGGACGACGCGAACTGATCCGCGCCTGTATGATGACCGGGAGGGGGAAGTCGGATGTGGACGAGCGAGAAAGCGACGGCGACGGAGACGTCCCGCGACCGTCTTTGGTTCTTCGTCCTGCTCTGGACGGCGTACGGGATCTCCGTCGTTCTTCTGGCGCCGTACATCTTCGCGCAGGCCGCGGCGTGGACCCTCCTCCCGGCGAGGATCTTCGCGGCGGCGGCGCCGTTCTTCATCTGGTACTCGCGGCGGCATCGGAAGGAACTCGAGCGCGCCGACTTCCACATGATCTATCTGCCGTTCGTCGTCTGGTGGGCGGCGATGGTCGCCGTGCAGGTGGCGACCTGGCGCTTCTGCCAAGGACGCGCCGCGTTCGGCCCGTACGGGACGGACAAGAGCCTGTCGAACTTCGTCGTGGAGCCGGAGCTCGCGCTCCTCTTCGCCGGCCTGCCGCTGCTGCGGTTCGTCGTGCGCGACCAAGGAGCGCGGGACGCGATGGGACGGCGTCTGCGGATCCTCGCGGTCGTCGCCGCGGCGCTGGTCGCGGTCCTCGTTCCCGGGCTGCCGGAGTAGGCGCCGCGCGCGGGATTCGCCCGGGGGCCGCCGACGCGGCCGTCAGTCGGCGAGCAGGGCGAGCAGGTCGTCGCGGGTGAGGGCGGCCGCGGCGCCGGACTCGGCGCCGGAGAGGGCGGCCGCGGCGAGGGCGCGCTTGCGGTCCTGAAGGGCGAGCAGGCGCTCTTCGACCGTGTCCTTGGCCACGAGGCGGTGGACGAAGACCGGCTTCTCCTGGCCGATGCGGTGGGCGCGGTCGATCGCCTGGTCCTCGGCCGCGGGGTTCCACCACGGGTCGAGCAGGAAGACGTGGTCGGCGGCGGTGAGGTTGAGGCCGACGCCGCCCGCCTTGAGCGAGACGAGGAGCACCGGCGGTCCCTCGGGATCCTGGAACGAGCCGACGACGGCGCCGCGGTCGCGCGTCGCGCCGTCGAGGCGCGCGAAGGCGATCCCCGAACGCTCGAGATGCGGCTCGACGAGGTCGAGCAGCGACGTCCACTGCGAGAAGACGAGCGCCTTGTGCTCGTCGGCCACGACCGTCTCGAGACGCTCCATCAGCTCCGCGACCTTCGACGACGTCTCGGCGCTCCGGCCGGGGACGAGCGCCGGATGGCAGGCCGCCTGCCGCAGCCGCAGCAGCGCCTCGAGCGCGGCGAGCGTCGAGCCGCCGGCGTCCACGAGGCGCAGCGCCTCGGCGCGCGCCGCGGCGCGCACGGCGTCGTAGACGTCGCGCTCCTCGGACGACAGCTCGCAGGCCGCGGAGATCTCCGTGCGCGGCGGCAGCTCCGGCGCGACCTCGCGCTTGAGACGGCGCAGCGCGAACGGCTCGATCCGCGCGCGGAGCCGCGCGGCGGCCGCCGCGTCGCCGTCCTCGATCGGGCGCTCGACCCGCGCCTCGAAGTCGTCGCGCGTCCCGAGCAGGCCGGGGCAGGCGAACTGCATCACGCTCCAGAGCTCGGCGAGGCGGTTCTCGACCGGCGTGCCGGTCAGCGCGACGCGGAACTCGCCGCGCAGGCGGTGCGCGGCGCGGGCGGCCTGGCTGTCGGGGTTCTTGATCGCCTGCGCCTCGTCGAGCGCGACGACCTTCCAATCCACCGCGGCGAGCGCGTCGGCGTCGTTCCGCAGCAGCGCGTAGGTCGTCAGCGTCACGTCGGCCGCGGGGTCGAGCGCCCGCGCCGCGCCGTGGTGGACGTTCACCGTCAGCGCGGGGCGGAACCGCTTGATCTCCGCTTCCCAATTGAAGAGGACGCTCGCCGGGCAGACGACGAGCGTCGGCCGCTCGAAGACGCAGATCGCCTGCAGCGTCTTGCCCAGCCCCATGTCGTCGGCGAGCAGCCCGCCGAGGCGCGCCCGCTTGAGGAAGGCGAGCCAATCGACGCCGCGCCGCTGGTACGGGCGCAGCTCCGCGGCGAGGTCGGGCGGCGCCGGCGCCGCGGGCAGCCCCGCGAAGTCGTCGGCGAGGGCGCGCAGTTCGGCGAAGCCGGGCGGCGGCGGGGCGCCGATCTCCTCGCAGAGGCGCGCGAGGTCGGGGAGCGCGGCGCGCGGCAACGCGCCGCCGTTGGCGTTCTTCGCGGCGAGGATGTCGGCGACGAGCGCGCCGTGCGCGGCGAGCCACGCCGCGGGCAGCGGCGCGTAGCCGCCGTCCTCGAGCGGCACGTAGTGGTCGCCGCGCCGCCAGACGGCGACGACGAGCTCGGGGCGCGCGCGCCGTTCGGCGCCGTCCTCGCCGGGGCTGGCGAAGGCGATCTCGACGTCGTCGCCGCGCGGCGCGAGGCGCGGCGCGAGCGGCGGGGCGAGGAAGAGGCGGCGGTGCGCGTCGCCGACGACCTCGCCGTCCCAGCGGCGCAGCCGCTCGGCGAAGGCGATCGCCGCCTCGTCGGCGAAGGTCCGCTCGATCTCGGGGACGAGGTCGAGCGCGTCGGCGAGCCGCCGCGCCGCTTCGCGCTCCGCCTCCTCGTCGCGCACCGGCAGCGGCCCGGCGATGTGCGCGACGCGGCCGTCCTCGATCCGCGCCGTCGCCGGGCGGCCGTAGACGATCCACGCCGTCGCCGCGAGCCGTCCTTCGCTCTCGCGCGTCTCGACGACGATCCGCGGCGCGAGCTTGGCGACGCCGGGAAGACGGGTCGCGACGATCTCGACGGGACAACGTTCGGCGAGCGAGGGGATGATCGTCGAGACGAGCTCGCCGACCTCGCGCCGCGTGAAGTGCCGCCCGCGCGGCAGCCGCTCCCGCTCCGGCGCGTTGAGCCTGATCGGCGCGAGCGGGCGGAGCGTCGCGCCGAGACGCGCCGCGGCGGGGAAGAACTCGTCGATCGCGCGGTTGCGCACGACGACGAGCCGGAAGCCGTCCCCTTGGTCCTCGACCCGCGCCACGACCGGCTCGACCGGCCGCGCGAGGACGCGCACCGGCTGGTCCTCGAAGCGGACGTCGAGCGCGTCGTCGGCGAGGAGCGGGAAGAGGCGCGGCACGACCTCGCGCGGCAGGATCCCCTCGCGCCAGCCTTCCATCGCGCGCTCCACGGCGAGGTCCTTCGCGCCGGCGGCGACGGCGATCTCGCCGCGTCCTTTCGCGAGGAAGGCGAGGCGCGCCGTCAGCGGCGTCTCGCCTTCGGCGGAGACGAGGACGCGGCGTTAGGCGAGTTGCCCGCGGTCGCGGCCGAAGCGGTAGCCGACGCGCGCGGCGAGCGCGGCGGCCGGCGCCGCGGCGCCCACGGCGGCCGATCCCGCCGCGGCGCCCTGCGCGGCCGCGGGCGCGGTCGAGGGCGACGCGGCGCCCGCCGCGCCCGATCCCGCCGCGGCTCCCCGATCCGGCGCCGCATCGACTTCGGACGGCCCCGGCTCGGCGAGGACCAGCGCCGCGGCGACGACGTGCTCGCACGCCTCGACGTCGCGGCCGCAGTCGCAGTCCCAATCGCCGGTCGAAGGGAAGAGACGCACGGTGGGACAGAGGGCGGCCTGTCCGGGGCGGACCTGCACGACGACCTCGTCCCGCTCGCGCCACGCGACCTGCGCCGCGCCGCGGCGGCGCAGCTCGACGCCGCGCGACCAGTCGTTGCGCGTCGCCGCCTCGCGGACCGCTTCGAGCAGGTCGCGCGCCGCCTCGTCGCTCATCGGGCGCCCTTCGTCGTCGTCGGCGCTGGTTCGACGGCCAGGCTGCGCAGGATCGCCGCGAGCCGCTCGTCCGCCGCGCCGCCGCGCTCGTTGGCGAGCCACGTGAAGACGGCCGTGGCCCCGCCGAAACGCGCCGCGCCCGCGGTGAGGTAGAGGTACTGCCCGGCCGGAACCGGCGCGCCGACGAGCGTGCTGTCGGTCGCGCTCACGGCGACCGCCTGCACGGGCCCGCCGACGATCGTCCGCGCCGGCAATTCGCGCTCCAGCGCGACGCCGGCCGCCTCGCCGGCGAGCGCCGCCGTCAGCGCGGCGATCTGTTCGGGTTTCAGGTCGGCGGGAATGACCGCGAGCTGCAGCCAGACCTCGCCGTCGCGCGGCGCGAAGACGAGCGTGAAGGCGACCGGCCTCGCGCCCGGCGTGATCGTCTCCGTCCACTCTTCGGGCAGCGCGACCGTCATCGTGCGCGCGCCGCCGAGCCCGTAGGCGCGGACCGACGTCGGGTCGATCGCCGCCGTCGCCGCGGCGCCCGGCGCGGGCTGCGCCAGCAGGCGCGCCGGGAGGCGGCGCTCCTCGAAGCCTTCGCCGTCGCCGCGGCCCCGGCCCGGCGACAGCGCCTGATCGAGGGCGGCGGCCGTCTCCATGTCGCGCTTCGCGGCGTCGATCCGGGCCTGCTCGAGCATCCGGCGTCCCTCGTCCCCGCGGCCGAGGCGGATCAACGTCTTCGCCTGCTCGAAGCGGCCGAGGACGTATCCCGGGACGATCGCCGAAGATCGCCGCGCGTCGGCCAGCGCGTCGTCGAGCCGTCCCGACATCCGCTCCCGCGCGGCGAGGACCGCGAAGTCGAGCGCCTTCTCCTCCGGCGCGGCGCCGTCGGCGAGGTCGCGCTCGTGCGCGGCGCGCGCTTCGGCGAAGGCCCCCGCCGCGGCGAAGAGATTGCCGAGATTGCGCCACGCCCGCGGGCCGCCGCGCTCGACCGCGATCCACCCCGCCTTGGCCGCCCGCTGCGGCAGACCGGCGTCGCTCAGGCAGCGCGAGTACTCGATCCACGCCGCGCCGTCGCCGGGCGCGCGCTCGAGCGCCCGCTCGAAGAGGGCGCGCGCGTCGTCGTATTGCCTCCTCAAGACCGCCTCGCGGGCGCGGCGGAGCGCGTCCGCGGCGTCGTCGGGCGGCGCGGCGAAGGCGGACGCGGCGGCGAACGCCAGCGCGGCGGCGGCCGCGGCGGAACGGCGGAATCGCTTCGTTGCGGTCACGGCTTCCCCCCCGCGCGGCGCCCGCCGCGGCGAATCACGACCAACGGAAGACCCGCAGCGCGAGCAGGAACGAGAGCCCGCCCCACGCCAGCAGCAGCGCGACGCGCAGCGCCTGCGCCGAGAGCGGCGCCCCCTCGAGGACCACGGCCCGCAGCGCGTCGTTGAGCGCCGTCAGCGGCAGCGCCTTGATGAACGGCTGGAGCGCGGCGGGGAAGCGGTCGGAGGAGAAGAAGACCCCCGAGAAGACGAACATCGGCAGCATCACGAGGTTCATCAGTCCCGAGACCGTTTCGGTCTTCCGCGCCCGGCTGGCGGTCAGCAGGCCGAGCCCGGAGAACGAGAACGAGCCGAGCAGCGCGACGAACGCGACGGTCCAGAGCGAGCCGGCGACCCGCAGCCCGAAGACCAGCCACCCGAAGCCGAGCAGCAGCGCGATCTCGAGGAAGACGACGAGCATCCGCGAGGCCATCATCGCCCCGAGGAAGTCGGAACGGCGCATCGGCGTGGCGACGAGTCGCTTGAGCAGCTTCCGCACGCGCATCTCGACCAGCGCGTAGCCGACGCCCCACATCGCGCCGCTCATGATGTTCATCCCGATCAGCCCGGGGATCAGGAAGTCGATGTAGCGCCCGCCCGGCTCGTTCGTCCGCCGCTCGGCGGCGCTCCATTGGTCGCGGCGGCCCGCGGCGCGCTGCAGCGCGTCGTCCACCTTGAGGCGGGCGAAGGCGCTGTCCGGCCGCCCGGGATCGAAGCGGTACTCGGGCTGCGGGCCGGGGACGACGACCAGCGCGACCTGGCCGAGGCGCAGCCGTCGCGCGGCCTCCGCCTCGTCGAGGCGGCGCACCTTGAAGCCGTCCTCCTCGCGCAGCGCGGCGACCGCCGCGTCCGCGCCGGGGCGCTCGACGACGCCGACGAAGACCTGCTCCTGCGGCTTCTCGCGGAAGGCGACGCCGAGGCCGACGGCGAGCAGGATCGGGAAGCCGAATACCCAGAAGAGAACCTCCGGCTCGCGCACGAATTCGCGCAGCCGGGCGAGGAAGAGATGGACGAACGGCGGGCGGCTATTCATCGCGCAGCCTCCGCCCGGTGAGGTGCACGAAGACGTCCTCGAGGCTGGCGTGGCGCGTCGTGAGGCGCGAGAGGCTGTGCCCGGCGGCCTCGACCGCCGCGAGGACGGCGGGGATCGCGAGATGCGGCTCGGCGGCCGAGAGCTGGTAGCCGCCGGCCTCGAAGCGGACGCGCCGCACGCTCGGCAGCGTCTCCAGCGCCGCGACGTCGAGCGCCGGACCGCGCGCGCCGTCGTTCTCGTCGGCGGGGACCGCGAACTCGACGACGTGGTCGCCGCCGAGCGAGGCGATCAGTTCGGCGGGCGAGCCGAGGGCGATGATCTTGCCGTGGTCCACCACGGCCACGCGGTCGCACAGCCGTTCCGCCTCGTCCATGTAGTGGGTCGTGAGGAGGATCGTCCCGCCGCGGCGGCGCAGCGCGCGGACGATGTCCCAGAGCTGACGGCGCGACTGCGGGTCGAGGCCGGTCGTCGGCTCGTCGAGGAAGAGCAGCTCCGGCGCGCCGACGAGCGCGCAGGCGACGGCGAGGCGCTGCCGTTGCCCGCCGGAGAGGTTGACGACCCACGAGCCCGACTTCTCGGCGAGCCCGACTTCGGCGACGACCTCCGCCGCGGGGCGGCGCGAGTGGAAGAACGAGCCGAACA
>JAJFTU010000453.1 GCA_021372775.1 bacterium
GGCCGCAGCGCGAGGACGTTCGCGCCGTCCATGTTCCCCTCGTCGGTCACGTCGTAGGCCGCGGCGAACGCCTCGTACTCGTCCGGCGCGAGCGCCGCGCGCAGTTCGTCCGCGGCGAAGACGTAGAAGGCGCCCTCGCCGCCGGGCGAGTCGGCGTCCTCGGCGCAGGCGAAGCCTCCTTCCGGCGCGGCGAGGTCGGAGAGGACGTAGTCGAGCGTGCTCCGCGCGACGCGGGCGTAGAGCGGGTCGCCCGTCGCGAGGTGCGCGTCGAGGTACGCCTCCGCCAGGTTGGCTTGGTCGTAGAGCATCTTTTCGAAGTGCGGCACGAGCCAGCGCTCGTCCACGCTGTAGCGGTGGAAGCCGCCGCCGAGCTGGTCGTGGACGCCGCCGCGGAGCATCCCGTCGAGCGCCCCCTTCGCCGTCTCCAGCGCCTCGACGTCGCCCGTGCGGCGCCAGATCCGCAGCAGCAGGCGCGCGTCGTGCGCCGGGGGGAACTTCGGCGCGCCGCGCCTGCCGCCGAAGAGCGGGTCGCGCCGGGCGAGCCACGCCGCGGCGAAGTCGGCGAGGACCGCCGGCGAGAGCGGGCCGGCCGCGCGCCGGTCCTCCGCGGCGAGGAACGCGGCGAGGTCCGCCGCGGCGGCGCCGACGCGGGCGCGGCCCTCGCGCCACGCCTCGTCGATCTGCCGCAGCAGCTCGAGGAACGCTTCGCGCGGGTAGTACGTTCCGCCGAAAAACGGCCGCCCTTCGGGATCGAGGAAGACGGAGAGCGGCCAGCCGCCGGGGCGCCCCAGCGCCTGCACGGCGTCCATGTAGATCGCGTCCACGTCGGGACGCTCCTCGCGGTCCACCTTGACCGCGACGAACCCGGCGTCGAGCAGCGCCGCGACGTCGCCGTCCTCGAACGACTCGCGCGCCATGACGTGGCACCAGTGGCAGGCCGCGTAGCCGATCGAAAGGAAGACGGGACGGCCGAGTTCGCGGGCCTCGGCGAAGGCCGCGGCGCCCCACGGCCGCCAGGCGACCGGGTTGTCCTTGTGTTGCCGGAGGTAGGGGCTGGTCTCGCCGTCGAGCAGGTTCCGCCGTTCCATCGTTCCGCTCCTTGGCCGCGGAACGAATAGACGGCGGGCCGCCCGCCGCGGCAACCGCGGCGGGCGTGTCCGGGGCTAACGGTTCAGCGACGGGCTCGGGACGGCGAGGATCACCTCGCGCGACTCGGCGTCGTCCACGAACTGGGCGAAGGAGCGGAAGAGCGGGTAGTCGGCCGGCTCGATCCGTCCGGGCGGCATGTTCACCTGCCGCACGGTGGTGATCGTGTTCGGCTGCCGCTTCACCAACAGCGCGTAGCCGCCGAACTTCTCGCCGCGCGCCGCCGGGGCGGGGGACTCGACCGGGGCGAGCCCTTCGGGGTAGTGGAGGCGGATCTCGTCCCGCCGCTGCTCCTGGGTGTCGATCAGCAGCGCGGAGACGCGCTGCTGGAGCGAGGCGTACTCGGCGAGCAGCTTGAGCGGGCGGCTGACCAGCGGCAGGGCGAAGCCGGTCGGCGTGCGGCGGCCCCAACTGCCGCCGGAGATCTTGAGCTGGATCCGCAGGTCGGCTTCGGGATCGTCGAGCCCGGTGAGCTCGCTGTCGTCCACCGAGGCGCCGGGGAACGCGTCCCCCGCGAGCTGGCGGAAGACGTTCGGGCGCTGGTCCACCGGCACCTCGCGCAGCATCCGCCGCAGCACCGCGCCGAGCGCGCCGCGCGTCGTCGTCGTCACCACGCCGGAGACGCGTCCCTCGGCGTCGAGCGTCAGGTCGGCGTCGCTCTCCTCGACCGGGCCGGTCTCGCGCCGCGGGATCGCGACGATCGTCGCCGGCGCGTCGAGCGCGAGCGGGATCTCCAAGCCGTCGGCGCCGGCGAGGCGCGCGGGGAAGGCGTCGAACGGGTAGTCGGCCTCGCCGTAGTCGAGATAGCGCTCGTTCCCGCCGGCGACGATCTTCACCAGCGCGTAGCCGAAGGCGCCGGGGCTCGGGCAGTCGAGCTGCCGCCCCTTGTACTCGATCGGCCGCGCGAGGACGAGCCGCGCGTCGAGGCCGAGCATCTGCGCGAGCGCGAGCGCCACGGCGGCGCGGTTCCCTTCGCCGGCGGAGGCGGAGACGCTCGCCGGCACGCCCATCGCGAGCGGCGCGCCGCCGGGACGGATCTTCTCCGTCACCACCGCGTGGAGCGCGCGGGCCAAGGCGTCCGGCCCGCCGTTCCCGGCGCGCTTGCGGACCTCGTCGGCGAGCGCGGGGAGCGGCGCGTCCGGGACGAGCATCCCGGCGAGGCCGCTCTTCACCAGCGACCCGAGGTCGGCCCAGGTCTCGCCGAGGCCGAGGCGGATGTTCGGCACGACCTCCAGCTGGTCGGCGATGTGCGGTTCGGCGGCGAGGCGCGGCATGCGCCGCGCGGTCCAGGAGCGGACGCGCAGCCCGCCCTTCGTCTCGTCGGTCGTCGTCAGCCCGCGCATGTTGCCGCAGACCTCGACCGGCAAGTCCTTGTCGTGGGCGATGACGTAGCGCGAGAAGTTGTACTCGCGGTCCTCGCCCTGGAAGAGGAACAGCGTGCGGTTGTCGAGCGAGCCGGGGATCCCGCCGTACGGATCGATGTAGCGCCGCCAGACGTACTCGACGGCGTCCCCCGGCTCGAGCCCCGGCAGGTTCACCGGGCGCTTCTCGCCCGCGGCGACGTCGGCGTAGCGGCCGTCCTGCTTGTGGATCCGCAGCCCCTGCAGCCGCGCCCCCGGCTGGATCTCCAACTCCCCTTCGCGCTCGACGCCGGCGCGGGTGTAGACGGCGTGGATCCCTTGGTAGAGCTCGGTCTGGCCGCCTTGGCGGTCGATGAAGGTCGAGGCGACGTCGGCGAGGAGCGCGGAGTCCACGCCGGTCGTGGGACGGCTGGCGTCCTTGAGGATCTGCTCCGCGTCCCCCAGCCAGGGGCGCAGCGGATCGGCGACGCCGCGGCGGGTGAGGCTCTCCCAGATCGCGATCCGCGACGGCTCCAGTTCGAGCGTGCGCTTCAGCTCCGTCCCGGCCGCGTCGTCGTCGCCGCGCAGCGAGAGGACGGCCGCGCGGCGGTACGGGATGAACGCCTCGTCGGGAAAGAGCCGCGCGGCGTCGTCGAGCGCGGCGAGGGCGGCGGCCGGATCGCCTTGGTCCACTTCGACCCGCGCGAGGCCGAGGCGCGGATAGAGGTAGCTCGGCCGGTTGGCGATCATCGCCCGCCACGCGGCGCGCGCCTCGTCGGCGCGCCCTGCGGCGACGAGGAAGTCGGGCCAGCCCTCCTCCAGCGGATCGCGGGCGAACTTGGCCGCGAGCGCCTCGCCCAGCTTGCGCTGCGCGCCGTACTTCCGGTACAGGTCGATCGCCGCGTCGAGGAAGTCGCTCCGTCCCGGGGCGAGGGCGCGGGCGCGGTCGATCCGCCGTTCCGCCTCGGGGAACCAGCCGCGCTTCATCGCCACGCGGAACTGGGCGAGCAGCGACTCCGGATCGTCCGGCGCCGCGGCCAGCGCCTCCTCCGTTCCCTGCCAGGCCTCCTTGAGCTGCCCCGCGTCCTCGTCCATCCGCGCGATCAGCAGCCGCGCGCGGAGCAGCCGCGGATCCCCCTTGACCGCTTCGCCGAGCAGCGTGCGCGCCTTGGCCAGGTCCTCTTCGACCGACTTTCCGGTGCGCGCGGCGAGCGACCACTCGCCGAACATCGCCGCGACGAGCGGGGCCTTCGGCCAAGTGGAACGGAGCTGCTGCAGCGCCGCGCCGAGCCGCTCGTCGAGGCCGCGCGCCCTAAGCCACGCCACCGCGGCGAACGCCGTCGCCGGCGGCGTCGCGGCGTCGATCGCCGGCGGGTCGTCGAGCGGCGCCGGCCACGGCGCGACCGTCGCCGTGCCGTCGGCCGCGCCCTGCACGGGCGCGGAGCGGACGCCGGTCGCGGCGCCGGGGGTCGCCGGCTCGACGTAGAGGATGAACGGCGTGAAGCGGCCGGAGTTCGCGATCTTCGCCAGCAGCCGGTGCCGTCCCGCGGAGAGGGTCGCGCGCACGGCCGGCGCCTCGGGCGGATGGCTGCGCGTGCGGTCCACGAGGAGCGCGCGGGCGCCGTCCACGAAGAGGGCGAAGGAGGTCGGCGAGGCGGCGACGAGGCGCACGGTGGTCGGGGCGTCGGCGACGACGTCGGTCGCGGCGTAGACGACGCCGAAGGTGCGGTACTGCACCGGCACGACGACCTTGCCGTCGGAGAAGGTCGTGTCGAGGCGCAGCGCGGGACGGCCGTCCGCGGCGCGCCCCGCGGGCGCCGACAGGTCGCCGCTCTCCGGCGGGAACGGACGCAGCAGGTCGAGCCGGTCGAAGCGGCCGAACGGCCCGACGAGCGTCCAGGCGGTGGCCCGTCCGCCGTCGCCGACGAGGCGCGCGAACCCTTCGGCGGGACGCTCCCGCCGGGAGAGGACGCCGGCCAGCGACTCGAAGGCCATCGCGCGGGCGTCGGGGACCGCGGCGAGGCGGCGCCCCGCGGCGATGTCGTCGTAGAGCTGCAGCGCCGCGCCGCCGCCGTCGGGGGCGCGCGGCGAGAGGCCGACGAGCATGGCGAACGCGCCGGCCGCCTCCGGTCCGGGCGGGTCGGCGAGCAGCGCGCGCACGAGGGTCAGCTGCGCGCCGGCGAGGTCGTCCCGCGCCTCGAGCGACGAGGCGAGGCCGATCGCCGCCGAGAGGTCGGCGGGGCGCGCCGCGAGGCGCGCGGCGAACATCTCTTCCGCCTCGCGTCCCTTGCCGGCGAGAAGCTGCGTCCAGCCGTCGGCGCGCGACGCCGCCGGCGCGGCCCGCCGCGCGGTCGGCTTCGCCGCGGCGGAAGAGGCCGCGGGCTTGGCCTTCGCCGCCGCGGAGGAGGCTGCGGGCTTGGCCTTCGCCGGCGCGGCGGCGGCCTTGGCCGCGGGGCGCGGCGCGGGCGGCGCGGGGGCGGCCGCGCCGAAGGAGAGCGAGAGGGCGAGGGCGAGCGCCCCCGCCGCCGTTCCGCGGATCGACGTCATCGGGGCCTCATCACGATCCGTCCGGCGAGGGCGTGCGTCGCCCGCTCGACGAACGCGGCAAGTTCGGGGATGCGCGCCAAGGGGGCCTCGCCGCCCTTGAACGTGCAGTCGATCGTCACGTCGGCGCCGCGCGCGGTGGCGCGGACGTCCACGATCACGCGCCCCCACGGCGACTCGACGACGTCGCCCGGCGGCAGCTCGGCGATCGTCCAGCCGGGCGGCGCGGCGACGTGGGCGACGACGCGGCGGGCGGAGGGCGGCGGGAGGAGCACCGGCAGCTTGCGGTCGGCCGCGGGGCGGTCGAACGGCGGCTCGGGCACGGCCAGCGCGAGCGGCGCGGAGAGGCCGTTCCCTTCGGTGCGCGCGAACCGCTCCATCCGCGCCTTGTAGGAGAAGCGCACGGCGGCGTCGGTCAGCGAGACGGCGTCGAACGAGCTGGAGAGGAGCGTCAGGTCGGGAAGCGTGCGGCGCAGGCGGTTGGCGAGGACCATGCCGCGCCGCTCGGAGAGGCGGAAGTAGCCGCGCTCGCGTCCGGCGTCGTCGCCGCGCGCCTCCACGGCGACGTTGACCGCCGCCGAGCCGTCGGCGCCGACGGCGATCGTCTCCTCGCGGCCGGTGAAGCCGTCCTCGGGCGCCATCTCGGGGATCCGCGTCAGCGTCCCCGGCGCGTCCCCCGCGGCGTCCACGAGCAGGGCCACCGAGTCGCGGTCCCCCGCGGGAACCTCGCCGACCGCGTGGTCGGTCACCGTGCCGTCGAGCCAGAGGTTCTCCTCCGGCACGTAGACGATCGCGTGGTCGAAGTCGGCGAAGGTCGGCACCGTCGCGTCGATCGGCCCGCGGTCGCGCGTGCGGACCAGCGCGATCCGCGCGTCCACGCCGGCGACGCGGAGCATCGCGTACATCAGCGTCGCCTTGTCCTTGCAGTCGCCGAAGCGGCGGCGGTGGACCGAGGGGACGTCGTACGGCTTGAGGGCGTGGATGCCGAGCTCGAGCGCGACGTAGCGCGTGTTCTCGATCACCCAATCGTAGACGGCGCGGATCTTCTCGCGGCGCGTCGCGGCCTTGGCCGTCAGCCCCTTGGCCAGCTCCTCGACGTCGGCGTCGGGCGCCGCCTGGTCGCGCACGAGCTTGGCGTACATCCGGCCGAGCGCGCCCCAGTCGTCGGCGGTGCCGACGACGACGTAGGGGACGCGCGCCGTCGGCGGCGGGGCGAGCGGCGCGCTTTCGTACGCCGGCAGCGGCGGCACGTCGAAGACCTCGACGATCTGGCCGTTCTTGTCGGCGCGGCGCGGCGCCGGCTGCTCCGCGACGTTGACGAAGCGGCGCCGCACCGGCCGCTCCGGCGCGGCGGCGACGACGACGCGCGCGTCCAAGACCGGCACGTTGTCGCCGAGGATCGCCACGTCGCCGAAGTAGCCGTCGCCGAGCGTGTTCGACGCGCCGCGGTCGGCGATCTGCCAGCGCACGTCGATCAGGTCCCCTTCCTCGAGCCGCGGGAAGTCGAGCTGCACGACGCGCGTGTCGTACCACATGCGGATCTCGGGGTCGGGGAGCATCGGCTGCTCGCTGCGGCCGGCGAGGACGACGCTGCCGTCCTTGCGCACGAGGCGGGCGGCGAGGACCGTCGCCTGCTCCAGCGTCGGCGAGTAGCTGAAGCCGAAGCTGCGGGCGAACGTCGCCTCGTCGGGACGCCGCACGCGGACGATCTGCTGCTGGAAGCGGACGGCGAGGCCGTTCGCGCGCACCTGGTAGGCGGTCGTGCGGCTGAGGACGACGGCGGCCGGGTCGCCCGCGGCCGGACGCTCGCGTTCGACGCGGCGCGCCTCGTCGAGCGGCACGGTCCACTCCGCGGCGAACGACTCGTCCGCGCCGGTCGCGGCGGCGATCCGGTCGCCGAGCGAGCCCGGATCCTGCGCGACGGCGAGCGCGCGCTTCCACGTCGCCGCGGCGTCGGCGCCGTCGCCGAGCGCCAACTGCGCCTCGCCGCGCAGCTCGAGCAGCCCGGGGTGGGTCGGCGCGAGGGCGAGCGCCGCGTCGGCCTGGGCCAGCGCCTCCTCCGCGCGCCCGTCGGCGAGGAGGAAGTGCACCAGACGGCCGCGCCAGTTCGCGTCGAGCGGCTCGCGCGCGAGCGCTTCGTCCACCAGCTTGCGCGCCGCGGGAACGTCCCCCGCGTCGGCCGCCATCTCGAACGCCGCGTCGCGGACGAAGTCGTTCGTCCGCTCCTCGGCCAGCGCCGCGGCGAACGTGCGGCGCGCCTGGGTCGGCTGCCCCTCGGCGCGGTAGAGCTGGGCCAGCCGCTCGAGCAGCGCGACCTGGCGCGGGTTCGCCGCGACGAGCTTGGCCAGCGTCGCCTCGGCGCCGGCGGGGAAGCCGCGGTTGTCGCGCGCCAGAGCCGCCCATCCCTCGAGGTACGGATCGGGACGCCCGCACTCGTCGAGCGAGCGGCGCGCCTCGGCGATCGAGTCCTCGGTGCGCTCGTACTCGAGGTGGTAGCCGGCGAGGCGGCGCAGCGCGCCGGGGTTTGTCGGATCGACTTCGAGCAGCCGCTCGAGCGCCTCGCGCCGCCGCGCCGGATCGGTGTCCACGACGGCGAGAATCCACAGGACGTCCGCGTCGCGCGGCGCGGCGGCGGCGGCCTCGCGCGCCAGCGTCACCGGGAGCGTGCTGTCGCGGTCGGGAAGGCCGCGCGCGGCGAGGTCCTGCGCGCGCAGCGCCTTCGCCGTCGCGCCGCCCGACTTCGCCGCCTGCTCGAACAGGTCGGGGAGCGTCGCGCCGCGCGCCGGCGCGAACGAATTGGCCGCGGCTTCGCGCTCGGCGGCGGCGCGGTCGGCCGGCGCCGCGACCTCGACGGCGCGCGGATCGAGCGGCCGGCCGTCGGGACGCGTCAGGCGCACGGCGAGCTGCCACGGGCCGTCTTCCTGCTCGACCTCGAAGGCGACGCGGTGCCAGCCCGGCGCGAGCTCGGCGAAGGCGGCGAGCTGGTCGAACTGCAGCGACCGGCGCCCCGGTGGATCGAGCAGCGTCTTGCCGTCGAGCAGCACGCGCGCCCGCTCGTCGGCGCCGTAGCGGAAGGCGACGGCCGTGCGCTCGGCGGCGCGCACGTAGAAGACGGCCGCGGCGACGGAACGGGTCGCGGGGCTCATCACGTAGTGCAGCGGCAGCGTCGGCTCGGCGCCGGTCGCGAGCCGGCGGAAGCGGCCCGGCTCGTTCTTCGCCAGGTCGTCGTAGAGCCCCTTCGGCACGTCCGTTCCGGCGAACGGGCCGGCGACGAGGTACTCGCGCACCCAGCCGAGGCGGGCCGCGCGCGCGGCCGCGGCGGCGTCGTCGCCGTGGTCGAGGTCGGCGACGAAGAGGACCGAGTCGATCTCGGCGGCGACGAGCGGGTTCGTGTCGGGGAGGGCGCGCAGCGCGTCCATTTCCGCTTCGACCTGACGCGGATCGGCCGCCGTGCGGCGCATTTCGGCCGCGGCGCGCAGCGGACCGAGGGCCTCGGGGCCGGCGCGGCGGGCGCGGGCCTCGGCGAGGCGGGCGCGCCACCAGTCGTCGAAGCAGGGGGCGCTCGGCGCGGCGAGGGCGGCCGCGGAGGCGCAGAGAAGAACGAAAGCCAAGGGGAGAAGCGCCGCGCGGCGCCGCGCGGCGAGGAAGAAACGAGAGGGCATGCGCTCTCCTCGGGGAGGCCGGAGGCCCCGACCCGCAAGCGCCGATTATCGCGCCCCGGTACGGGCGCCGCCCGTCGCGCCTCGGGGGCCTTTCGTTTTCCCGCCGGCTTCCCGCCGCGCGCCCCCCGCGCCCTTCGCCGCGGCGGGCTTCGCGGCGGCGCCCGATCCGACGGTGTTCTTCGCCGCCTTCGGCGCCGCGGCGCTCTTCGCGGCGGACTTCGATCCCGCGCTCTTCGGCGCGGCCGCCTTCGACGCCGCGTTGGAGACCGCGGCGCTCTTCGGCGTCGTCGGGCGCGGCGCGGCGGCTGTCTTCGCCGTCGACTTAACGACGGCGGAGTCGGGCGGCGCGGCGGCGGGCGCCGCGGCGCGGTCCGCGGGGTCGGCGGAGAAGAAGCTGCGCAGGCCGGCGACGATCGCGCGCGCGATCCGCTCCCGCCCGTCCGGTCCGCGCAGCAACTGCGCGTCGTCGGCGTTGCCGAGGTTGACCGTCTCGAGCAGCGCCTTCGTCGGCACGAGATTGGCGCGCAGCACCGCGGGGAGCCACGTCTGGCCGTTGCCCGGCCCGCGGACCACGCGGTCGCGCACCGGCTGCCCCTCGTGGACCGGCAGCCCCTCGTCGCGGTAGGCGGCGACGAGCGCTTCCGCGAAACGCCGCGAGACGGCTTCGTCGTAGAGGCGCGCGTCGCGCGGGAGCGGCCGCGGCGCGCCGCCGTCGGGCGACGGCGCCAGCACGCGTCCGCGCATCCGCTCGCCGGGGATGTAGACCGTCGCGCCGCGCAGCGACTTGTGCAGCGAGTCGGCGTGCAGGCTGAGGAAGACGACCTTGTCCGGCGCCGCGCCGCGGCGCTTCGTCAGGTCGGCGAAGATGCTGTTGGCCAGCGTCCAGCGCATGTTGACCGCCTTGCCGGTCGCGCCGCGCACGATCGGCGTCGGCGGGTTCGTGTCCACCACCGCCTTGCGCGAACGCGGCAGATCCTCGCGGTCCTGCACGCGGCAGCCGCGCGATCCGTCGCGCACCAGAAGACGCGCCGCGGCGGACGTCTCGTTCTCGACGAGCCGCTTCACGCGGCAGGCGACGTCGAAGACGTAGTCGCTCTCCCAGACGTCCCCCGCCGTCGCGCCGCCGGCGTCGCCGCCGTGCCCCGGATCGAGCAGCAGCGTCACGCCGGCGAGCGCGACCGCGCTCGTCGTCGGCGCGAGACCGACGATCTCCGCTTCGTGCAGGCGGGCGAGGAGGCGCCGCGGATCGTCCTCCGGCAGGAAGCCGGTCGAGAGCATCTCGGTCGGGATCTTGACGACGTCGCCGACGCCGATCCGCCGCACGTCGGCGACGCCGCTCCGCTCGCGCACGATCTCCGCCGCGGCGTTGACGTCGTCGGGGCGCGTGAAGTCGGTGAAGCGCACGACGACGGCGCTGTAGATCGCCTCCCCCTTCTGCATCCGGTAGGCGGCGTACGCGCCGCGCCCGTCCTCGCCGAACGTCAGCGGCCCCTTGGGCGGCGGCGCCGGCTTGAAGAGCGGCAGCAGCATCGAGGCGGGGACGCGCGTCGCGCGGCCGCGCGGCAGCTCCGGCCCCGCCGCGCGGTTGAAGGCGGCGACGCGGCGCCACGCCTTGCCGTCCCCCGCGAACCAGAGCGCGACCTGCCAGAGGCTCTCCGCGTGCCCCGGCACGCGGGCGTCGGCCGGACGGTGCTCCCACGCGCCGTTGCGGAAGCGGTCGG